>NZ_JBAGBW010000002.1 GCF_039822205.1 Thermodesulfobium sp. 4217-1 | reverse complement strand
CGAAGGCTGTCGCCTGCTTGGCATATCCTAACAGTAATATCTTAACTTTCCCCTAAAAATTATACACTACAATTAAAATGGCTTAAATGCCTTGATTTCTGTTGACTAAATATTATTTGTAGTGTATAATATATACACTATGTCATTTATTAGAAAAATTAAAAAGAAAAATTCTGTCTATTTAGCCGAAGTAGAGAGTTACAGAGAAGAAGGAAAAGTAAAACAAAGGGTAATTCGATATGTAGGCAAAGAAGTAGATGGTAGGGTTGTAAGAAGTGTTAATACTGATGATATTGAAATAACTTCTTGTAAAAGGTACTTAGATTATTATTTACTTGACTGTATTTCTAATGAGCTTGGTTTAAAAGATAAATTAGGGAAAAAAGCAAAGTATATTCTGTTACTTGTCTATACTCAACTGATTGAACACAAACCATTGTACAAATTACCAGAATATATAGAAGAAACATATTTGAAAGAACTGCTTGGCATTGGTAAGTTAATTGACAAAAATATATATAAAGCCTTAGATGATTTAGAAGAGTTGTCTTTTTCTGAAATAGAAAATCTAATCTTTAATAAATTATTTTCAAATTCAAAAGATAAAGATGCACTTATTATAGATATAACAGATGCATACTTCTCAGGCTCAAAAGTAGATTACAAGTCAAGAAGAGGTAAAGATGGCAAAGTAGGTAAATTGATCCAAATAGCTCTTGCTGTAACAAAAGAAGAAGGCATACCAATAATGCATAAGGTTTATGAAGGCAATATTAATAATGTAAAGATTTTTCAGGATTTCTTGTTAGAAGCAAGAATGAAACAATTTAGTTTAGTATTGATTGATAGAGGAATGAGTAGTTTTGAGAACATAACAGAACTCAACAATCTAAATCAAAAAACCATATGTGGTTTTAGAATGAACAAAAAGATACAATCAGATTATCTAAGCAATATAGATAGAGATGAAATATTTCAACCGATAAACAGGGTCAAATTAAAAAACACATCAGTTTATGTTAAAGATTTTTCATTCTTTAATGGCAAGCTTATTGCAATTTATAATCCAGAAATAGAAATTGCTAAGAGAAACTTCGCTATAGAAACTGACGAATTTGATATTGATAAGGCTAAGTATTTTGGTTATAGTCTTGTTTACCACAACACAGATATGTCAAGCCAAGAGGTAGTAAGGCTTTATTATGAAAGAGATATTGTTGAGAAAGCATTTAAAGAATTAAAAAGCTCAATAGATTTACACCCAATAAGAAAATACAGAATGGATCACATCAAAGCTCATATAAAGATTTGTTACATTGCATTTGCAATTTTAACTTATATAAAACAGAAGACAAAATCTCTTGGAATTTCACCTGTAGACGTGCTTGAAACTCTACAATCTTGTTACATTGTTAATCTCAGATCTGAAAAGCATAATCTAAACTGGACAAAAACCGTTACTTTAAAAAATCAACAAAAATTAATTCTTAAACTTTTAGGGTGTAGTGTATAAAATAGTGGGAAAAGTTAGGTAATATAGAACCGTTGGGCAAACGGGGATAGCTTGGTAATTATACTGGCGTTAGCTGGTACGTCCCAAGAAGCCTCCACCTCTAAGTGTTAGCGTAGGTGGTGGGAGTATGTCACCTCTTACCGAAATGGCATTTGTAGTGAACTACTCACCACCTAAGAGGTGTGAGCTTCCTGCTTCTCAGATGACGTATGGCATCTCCACAGGCTTGCAATCGGGCAGTCCCTGCCCTACTGTGTCCTGCCAGTGCACCAGCTTGACTTTACGGAATACAGGCACATTACTGGTCAGTTATTTGTTATTCCGACCATTTGTCTATACGTTGACACATTTATATTCTATCATAATAAGATCATAATAAGTAAGCTATGGCAATTCATCCCCCACCTAAGAGGTAGGAGACTTCTTGCCACAAGAGGTTAAAGCTGCATCCGAATCAAAGAGAGATCCAGACCTGGTAATAATGGCAAGAACCGACGCAAGAGCTGTCAGTGGTCTTGAAGACGCTGTATATAGGGCTACAGAATATGCAAAGGCAGGTGCCGATATGCTCTTTGTTGAAGCCCCTCAATCTATAGAAGAAATGAATTATATTGTTAGTTCTCTAAAACCTTTGGGCAAGCCACTTCTTGCAAATATGATAGAAAAAGGCAAGACACCTCTTCTAACGTCAAAAGAGCTTCAAGATATGGGATTTGCTGCTGTAGCCTTTCCCGTTTGCGCCATATATTCTGCTGCAAAAACATTTACAGCAGTTTTTGAAACTATAAGAAAAGACGGCTCAACTAAAAATATATCAGACAAAATGTCCTCTTTTGAAGAGTTCAATTCCCTTATTGGGCTTCCAGAATACTTGGAAATAGAGGGAAAGTACAAAAATAAATAAAATCAAAAAATTAAGCTCGCATTAAAAATATTTCTTATTATAAATCTAAACTTATAGGCTGAGATTATCAGTGTCTATAAGTTTATTCTTTCCAAATTCCAATTTCCTTCTCCTAAAATTGTCAATTTAGCTTCGTGATATGATATCAAGCTTGACCTATGACCTACGCTTATCACAGCGCTATCTGGCAAAGCATTTTTTAACCTCTCGTACAATAGTCTCTCAGATCTCTCATCAAGAGCGCTCGTAGCCTCATCCATAAAAATCCATTGCGGTTTTTGCAGAAAAATCCTTCCAAAGGCCAAATATTGCTGCTCTCCTAGCGAGAGAATTTGCGACCACATATTTACTTCAGAAATGTTATTCACCAAGTGCTTTAGATTTAGACTGACTAATAAATCCTTTAAAACATCATCGCTTACATTTGGATCGCCATTTGGGTACACCAAGACGTCCCTCAAAGATCCTACCGGCAGATAAGGTTTTTGAGGCAAAAAAAGAATTTTATCTTTTGGTGGCAGAAAAATTCTACCTTCCCCAAAGGGCCATAGACCAGCAAGAGTTCTTATTAGAGTACTCTTTCCTATACCAGAAGTCCCTACAATCAGAAGTCTCTCAGACTTGTTAAGAGACATATTCAAATCACTTATTATCGGAGTCTTGTTATCTGGTAAAAGTATATAAAGACCTTCCACTTTTAAATTTTCAGCCCGATTTATTAATATCTTATTATTGTCCTGCTGAAGCCTCTCAATAAAGCTGATATTGTGCTCAAAAGTTCTCAATCTATCGGCTACCGCATGCCAGCTTGCCAGTGATGGGTAGCTATTTACTATATATGATAAAGAGGACTGTACCTGACCAAAGGCTTGTGCAATCTGCATAAGACCACCCAATTGAATTTGTCTTGCAAAAAACCTGGGAGATGCTACAAGTATGGGAAAGATTATTGCTATCTGATTATATCCAGAAGTAAACCAACTAAGCATTTTCTGCCTAACCATTATCTTCCAGTAGTTCTCAAAGACGTCTACAAAGTTTGTCATAAGATGTTTGTGCTCTTTCTTTTCGCCCCCATAAAGGGCCACGCTCTCGCTGTTCTCACGAATTCGAACCATGTTAAATCTGAAATTCGCCTCATACATCTGTTGGTTGAAGTTTAGATTTATCAGAGGCTTTCCGATAACAGCAGTAATCCATGTTCCAGCAATAGCATAAAAGATAGCTGCCCAAACCATATAACCAGGTATTGTAATTTGATTTCCGAATAATGCAAATGAAATTGAACCAGATATCGTCCACAAAATCCCTACAAATGAGGCAAGGGTTACTACTGAGCTAAGCAGTCCCAGCGACAGGCTCAGTGTTTGAGACACAAAAAGGTTCAGGTCCTCGCTAATACGCTGATCTGGGTTGTCAGTAGAATTATTAAAAACTTGAAGATGATAATAAATCTTTTTATCCAACCATTTTTTCAAGAATTTATCTGTAAGCCACTTTCTCCACTTAATCTGAAGCATTTGATTTAAATACAGTGAATATACTGCAGCCACTATATAAAAAAACGCCAAGCCGCAGAATTGAAGAATAGCCACCCAGAAGGCTTGAGCGTTCAGCTCTTGAAGGGCATTATAAAACTCGTTGTACCAAAGATTTATAAGAACGTTTATAAAAACCAAAAACAGATTTAAAAATATTATTACAATTAAAAGAAACCAAGCAATCTTTTTTTCTTCTGATTGCCAGTATGGCTTAATTATATCCCAGGTATCTCTAAGAAACTCTTTGTTAAATTGCTTCATCAAAACAACCTCAGTTTTCTAAAATTTACAGTTTTAATTAACATAGATTTTAAATATATCAGATTTTTGAAATTTTAAAAATAGCTTCCACAAAAATCTTTTTGAAATTTTAAACTTGTCCTATTAAGAATTTCTTAGAGCTAATTAGCTACAACTGTATTCTTCCCCAGAGACTTTGCTCTATATACTGCATCATCAAGCCTTTTAAAGAGGTCTGAGTAGTCTTCGCTAAACTTGCGGCTTGTAACGCCTATACTAACTGTGACACGTCCTACTACAGGAAATTCATAGACCTCGATTGACTTTCTAATTTTCTCAGCAACCGCGAGCGCACTATTGATATTTGTCTCAGGGAGGATCAATATAAACTCTTCTCCGCCCCATCTTGCAAAATAATCAGATTTTCTAATTTCACGCTTAACAATATTTGCAATCTCTTTTAGGACAACATCCCCTATGTCATGTCCAAATGTGTCGTTTACCTTTTTAAAATTGTCTATATCGAAAAATATAAAAGAAAGCTCTTTTTTATACCTATCAGACTCAGAAATACTTTGACCACAAATCTCTTGAAATTTCCTTTTGTTATATATTCCAGTTAAAGGATCTTTTTCGGAAAGGTTCCTAAAGAATATTTCCTGTTCTTCCTTTATGAAAAAATAAAATTTTATTGTCAAATTTATATCTAATAGCATAACCTTTGCCAGAGAGTGATTAAACTCTATATTAAGCTGCCTATCCAAAAATTGATTCACATACTTCTTTAGTGAATAAAAATATTCTGAATATGCACCAATATAATAATCTTCTTTAACCCCCAACGAATAGTGAACCATACCTATTTTAATCTTTTCTTTTATATAATTTATGTCAAAATTTGCTCTCAACATATTGGTAAAATAAAATTTCTGCTTTAGCTTTAAATTCTCTATTAAATCCTTATCCTTATTCAAAATTTTGGCCGTTTCAGGAAACTGCAACAGGTGATCATAAAATTGATCGAAAAATTCAACAGGCACATCTTTTATTATGCCTAAAGCATTTCTTAATGTGTCTAAATCTTTCTCTTGGATGTCAAAATAGTTTAAAGCCCTTTTTAAATCTATTTCGTTATATTGAATTTTTTTATAAATATCTTCTAAATTAAATTCCATAAAAATAGAATTTAGTCATCATTGGAATTAGAATTGTTACGAACTTTTTGCAAATAGCTATATACTGTAAATTTAGATAGTCCAAGAATAGATGCTACATATTCAACTGAACCCTTTATCAGAAAAGCCCCCTTTTCATCAAGATAAGAAACAAATTTTATTTTCTCTTCAGAAGTAAAACTTGATGGCTGCTTGCCAAAAGCAAGAATGGCTTCCTGAGTAAGCGTCTCAATTGTCTCATTTAGATTCTTTGCGAAGGTTTCATTCTTATCAAACTCAGAACCCTTTTCCAAAAGATCTTTAAAGACATTATAGGTGCCTATAAACTCAGTAATATCAAAGTTTACACAAAACGCTCCGATGATTTTACCCTTCTTATCTCTTACAAAGCTAGTAGTAGATCGAAGTATCCTTCCATCTTTCGTCATGCTCCTATAACCAATCATATTTTTTGCATCATCTTTGTATTTTTTTAATGCATTCAAAACAAGATCGGTTATAGGGGCACCGCTCTTTCTGTGAGTAATATCTCCAGCAATATGAATCAAAGATTTTTCGGGGGTCCTCAGATCGTGAACAGCTACCTCGCAATTCCTGCCAAACATCTCACTCACAGCATCAGCTATGCTTATTAAATTGTCAAAAATAGCTTTTCTCTCGTCAGCAGTCATCGAGCCTCCAATTTTTTATTAATAATATAAAATATTATATTTCAAAATTTATAAATATACCACAACTCAAGAAAAAATATTATTGCTTCTTTATCATTATATCCAGTATAGTGTTATCTGTATCTTTCATTCCTTCCACCGAAACTCTACCAAGATTTCTTATGCAATCTTGAGCACTCTCTGCCAAAATTCCATTATCATAAGGTATTACAATGTCGTTTAAAGCCATATTTGAAGCTTCAATCGCAGACATCGCAGAAAGATAGAGCTTGTAAGCACACCCAATCTTAGCACCATCACATATCATTCCCGATAGCCCTGCCAAGACATTTTTAATCGAATTCTCGATCTTTTCTTTATTTCTTTCTCTCATATAGGTAAGCCCTGAACTGCAGCCCACACCAGCAGCTATCCCGCAGCCACACAAGGGAGAGAGCACGCCTGTATAAGATTTTACGTAAGAAGTAAGTAAATGACTTAGTGCCACAGCCCTGATAACTTCTTCTTTATTAAATCCACTTTTCTCGCCAATGATCGATATGGGTATTATTGCCACCAGACCGTGATTTCCTGAACCAGCGCTACTCATAACAGGTAGAGGATATCCAGACATCCTTGCTTCTGATGCCGACACTGTCAAAGCAACAGCCAAAGATTCAGTATCAACGACTTTTGCTCTAATAAATTTGCCCATTCCAACCCCAATATTATCTTCCAGGCCAGCATATGCAATTTTTTTATTCATTTCAATTCCATCATTTATAAATTCAATCTTTTCAATTTCAATATCGTTAACAAAATCAATAAGATCATATATAGAGAACTCTTTTATCTTATTTAAATCGATATGATTATTTACAACTTCATCATTTGCTTTATCTGACTTTATGACAAGATCGTCCTTGCTCTCGAAAACAATATTGTCATGCTTGCTCTTTATGACCACTACTGATTTGTGAGAATAGCTTTCTGCTTCAATTTTTATATAAAGTCCCTCAATATCTTTTTTTAGTTCTAAATGAATAACGTTATTTTTTATGATTTCTTTAGCTTTCTCTACATCTGAATTATTAACATCCTTTAAGGCCTCTAAGCCATACTCAGATCTGCCGCACACCATAGACAGTGCAGCAGCAAAGATAATACCCTTTTCTTTCGTTCCAGGGATGATAACGAACATACCATTTTTTAAAATGTTTTTGTCTACAGATATAGTTAATTTAGAAATATCTTCATCAAGTATTTCTTTTGCCCTCGAAACAGCATATGCCACTGCCCCAGGCTCTGTACAGCCCAATGCTGGTTTAACAGAATCTTTTAGAATTTGTAAAATTATATCCTTATTTATCATTTTAGCCCTCTCAATATAAGTTTAAATTTATATAACCCACATACTATTAAATATCAAGATAGTAAAATTAACTTTACAAAATATTTTATATCATTAAATTTTTTTGTCAAAATTATTTTATTTACAAAAATAATTTGTTTGAATTTTTGCCACACGCCTATGGAGAATTAATTATAAATCTATTTTTCTTTTGTTTGAAAAAATATTCCAAGATAATATTACCCCCCCCATGAATCACAAGGATTCATCCCAAAATGCCATTTCATTTAAACCTAAAGCGATAATGCCTTAATATTTCCTGCTACAAAAACTCTAAAGCCTTACAATAGCTCTTCTAACTTGTCATACAAGAGTAAAACTGGATGCAAGTTGTTGGCGGAAAGCTTGGATGTAGTATTCAGCCTGCCAGTATAATCCTCAAATATTTGCTTCTTTGCAGCAACAAGAGCATCTACGTTACCATTAAAATCGCTAAGAACTTTCATTGTCAATTTTACGATAAAGAATACATATTTCTTTATCATAGAAAATTGTGCAAATCTATCCCATTCATTCACCACTCTAATAGAATTAATGTAATCAATTGTCTTTTGAATACCAAACTTTTCGTTTATCTTTTCAATAGTTTCGATTGTCAATATGAAGTTCTTATCAGTTTTTCTTGTAATATAGTAAGCTAATATAAAATCGTCTATAAAATAATTATAAGCAATCCTTTCTGAAAGGTCTTTGCTAAAATATTTCGATAGCTCTTTGACTTTGTTTTCAAATTTTGACTTAAATATGCCGTCTCTTATTGCATTTTCTTTATAATATTCGATATAGTTTAACATTTCTTGTTTGTAGACATATTCTATTACAGAGTCGCCAAAAAGATAAATTTGATTTGTGGCGAATCTCTCAATAGCATAAAACATATCAATAATTGTTTGATAGATAAAGCTTTGGTCTACCTTGTTCTCATATGAGAAAATTTCATTTCTGATATCTTGAACATCAAGCAAGTCGTATATAAAGATTAGAGTTTTAATAATGCTTGTATAAGGATATCCAGTTAGCATGTTTATCTTAGCGATTGCGCCAACGCCGTTGCTATTTACGATCAGGTTTGTGATGTATGTCGACGCTATTTCCTTTTTTAATAAATGTCTCTCTATAAATTCTTTATATACTTGCCTTGTGGAAGGTGCAAAATATAAAAGCGCATATTTGTCAATCAAATGCTTATCAAAGTTTACCTCTTTTAGAAGGCTCGTGTATACAAACATCTTCAAAGAAGATAGCATTATAGAAAGCTCTGGTTTTGTATATCCTATATTCGAATCAAATCTTGCAGCAAGAGCCTTTTTGCTCGGGAAACTATACTCTGTTTCGCTAAATAACTTTTGATTTTGGAAGAATTCTATCAGTTCGAAAAATACCTCTGGTTCATTTTTAGACCTAATTTCATCTAAGGATATGGCTAAACTTTGCATATAATTGTGATCGAGCACCCTTTGAACGACCTCAGGGGTAAGCTTTTTTAAAATCTTGTTTCGTTCATTTAAATCTTTAACAACTTTCGACTCCAATAAATCGTTAAGTAAGATTTTAAGGTTTACTTCCTGGTCAGACATGTCCACACCTGCAGAGTTATCCAGAGAATCAGTATTTATCTTGCCACCAAGAAGGGCATATTCAACCCTTGCTTTTTGTGTAAAGCCTAAGTTAGCGCCCTCTCCTACGACCTTGGCCCTCACTTCATTGGCATTTATTCTTACGATGTCATTTGTCTTATCTCCTGCCTCTTCATGCGTCTCGCTGGTCGCCTTTACATAGGTGCCAATACCGCCCATCCAAAACAAATCAACCTTTGCGCCAAGTATCAGTCTAACTAATTCATCTGAAGAAACGCTATCTTTTTCAGTACCCAGAAATGCCTTTACATCTTCGTTCAATGGTATAGAACGCTCATCTCTTCTGCATATAAAGCCGCCCTTTGAAAGCAGCTCTTTATTATAATGAGTCCACGTAAGAGCATTATCATAGAGCCTTTTTCTTTCTTTATAAGAAATTTCTATATCTGGATTTGGATCGATAAATATTTCTTTACCATTAAGAGCAGCTTTTAACTGAACATTTTTTAACTCTATTAGACCATTACCAAATACATCGCCACTCATATCGCCAACGCCTGCTACTGTTATAAGAGTGTTGTCTAAATTTACCCCTAATTCTCTAAAGTGTCTCTTTGTACACACCAGAGCGCCCTTGGAAGTAATACCTAATTCTTTGTGATCATATCCAAACTTGCCACCTGAAGCAAATGCGTCCTTAAGCCAAAAATTATATTCATCTTGAACAATTTCATTTGCAATATCAGAAAATTTCGCTGTACCCTTGTCTGCTGCCACTACCAAATATGGGTCAAAGTCATCATAGCAAACCACATTTTGTGGTCTTATTTGCTGTTTTGAAACAGAATAATTATCTGTAATATCTAACATACCTCTAATTAGAGTCTTATAAGATTCTATAGCTTTCTCTTGTGCATCACCGTTAGACTGCTTTATTATAAATCCGCCCTTTGAACCAACAGGCACGATTACTGCATTTTTTACCATTTGGGTCTTCATAAGTTCCAATATCTCAAGCCTAAAATCATCTTTTCGGTCGCTCCACCTAATACCGCCCCTAGCCACCTTGCCTCCACGTAAGTGACAACCCTCCATCAGGTAAGAGTGAACGTATATTTCATACATAGGCCTTGGCAATGGCATTCTAAGTATCTTGGAAGAGTCGATCTTAAGAGAAATATAATGATACGATCTGTCTCTATAAAAGTTTGTTCTAATAGTAGAATCGACCACGTTTAAAATTGCATTTAAGATCTTGTAATCTTGTATGTTGTTTACTTCTTCGAGCATAGCTGTTATTTGACTGAATACCTCGCTTGTCTTTCTTGCGCCCTTTTCAATAGATGGTTTAAATTTTTGTTCAAATAGGTCAATAAATAATTTTGATATTTGTGAATACTTTACCAAGGTTGTAAACACAGATTTTCTTTTTAAGCTAAAATCTACCTGCATTAGGTAACTGCCAAAAGTTCTTAATAGGTCAATCGTTTTATAGTCAAGAAATTCCTTAGCGGCAAGTGCGTTTAATTCATCGTTTTCTACCACATTGTTTATTATCGCAATAAAATTATCCTGAATAACTGATGCGCTTTTTTCAATATCAAATTTTACATTTTCTATGCTATAGCTTTGAATAAGTATTTTTTTATCGCCTACGCTTACCTCAGAGAAATTCCCGTAAACAGCATTTAAACCTAAATTTCTTAAAATAGGCAATACCTCATACAAGGGTATTTTGCAACATGAATAGATCTTAAAGAACACACCTTCATCTTGCTTTATAATCCTCACTTGTTTTTGATCTTGCTTGAGAAGAGCATCAAAAGCTTCACTATCTACTATTGCCTCCGCTGGCGATACGCTTAACCTGTAATCGTCACTAAAAAAAGAAGTGTATGATGAAGCTATTTTGTTGCCTTTTGACAATTTTTCATACTCTTGTTGCCAATTTGAAAAATTTTGAGTTGACATGTTTTACTCCTTTCATATTGTTTACATTAAAATTTTTTAATGTAAATCTTGTTTAGCCATTGAACCAAATTAAAATATTTAAAAATTTTTGATCGCAACTCTTTATAACATGTTATTATAAAATTATATACTTGCTATGGCCTCTATCTCAACTCGAGCTCCCTTTGGCAATTTTGAAATCTCTATAGCTGATCTTGCAGGCAAAGTGGTTTGAAAATAGTTGGCATATATTTCGTTTATCAAAGAAAATTCGCTCATGTCGGTCAAAAATACTGTTGTTTTAACTACGTTATCGAAGTTCAAATTTTCAGAGCTCAATATCGACTTTAAGTTTTGCAAGGCCTGATCAAACTGAGATCTTGTATCTTCACCTGCGAAATTTCCTGTCTTTGGATCTATCCCCAGCTGACCAGACACGAAAACAAAACCATTAGCCATTATAGCTTGAGAATATGACCCTACTGCAGCTGGAGCGCTCTTTGTAGATATCACCTTTAATTTTGACAAAATCTTCATCTCCTTAAAATTATAATAGTTAAATTAAATAAACTTAAGATTAGAAATTCAAACTAAGAAAATAGATAATTTTTTTAGCTATTCATCATAGATTCTATCTTCTTACCAGTTGGAGTCTTGGCTAAACCTGCTTCAGAAGTCTCTTTTAGACTTTTTGGCATCAAACGCCCAATCTCATAAGAAGCCGATATCACCTCGTCAGGGGGGATAACGCTTTCAATGCCGGCCAGTGCTAGCTCAGCAGCGACCAGTGCGTGAACAGCGCCAAAGGCATTCCTCTTGACGCAAGGCACCTCCACTAAGCCTGCCACAGGGTCGCAAACCAACCCAAGGCAGTTCTTCAAAGCTAAAGCAACCGCATGACCAATCTGATCTGGGCTGCCTCCCATTAACTCCAAAACAGCAGCAGCAGCCATAGCCGAAGCAGAACCGCATTCTGCCTGACAGCCTCCCACAGCTCCTGCTAATGCAGCGTTGTTACCTATTACCATGCCGATACCCGCAGCAGTGAACATGCTTAAAACGATTTTTTCATCGGGCAAATTCATTTCCTCTGACACAGATAAAACAGCACCAGGTAAGATGCCGCAAGAGCCAGCAGTAGGACAGGCTACTACTAAACCCATACAGGCATTAACCTCACTAACTGACAGAGCATAACAAATTGCTTTTTCTACCATTCCCCCTAAATAAGTATTTTTGCTAATAAAGCTATCAAACTTTGATGCATTCGTGCCCACCATCTTACTAATTGAATAATTATAATTTTTTCTACCCTTTTCAACTGAATTTCTCATCACAGTCAATCTCTGACTCATAACTTCAATTATTTCATCTTTAGCCTTTTGCATTTTTTGAGATTCAGAGGACAAAACTATCTCAGATATATTAGAATGATTTTCTTTAGCCTTCGAAATAAGCTCATGTACTGTAGAAAAAGAGTTCACTATAATCACCCCTTTAAGACCTATGAATTATCTTAACAAGATTTAAATCGGGCAAACTTGATAAAATACTGTAAATATCTGAGCCAATGTAGTCATCAGTTTCAATTGTCATCATAGCGTCTTTACCTCTTTCTAATCGTGAGACATACATATATGCTATGTTTATATTTTTACTAGAAATTATCTGCGTAATTTTGGCTATTATACCTGGATAGTCCTTGTGACCAACAATCAAGGCCTCATAATTGCCAGTTAAATTAACTTCATAATTATCAATCTTTTTAATTATTACATTACCTCCGCCAATAGATATGCCCCGTACTATTATTTTTAAGCCCGACGCATCTGTCATCTCAAATTCAAGTGTATTTGGATGATCCACAGGAATATTAGATGGCACAAAGTTAATCTTTACACCCGTCTTAGCCGCTATGCTTATAGCTCCAGGAATTCTTTCGTCTTCTGTAGAAAAACCCAAAAAACCAGCAGCAATAGCCCTATCGCTCCCATGCCCTTTGTAAGTTTTTGCAAAAGACCCATATAGATTTACTTTAACTTCAGCTGGAGTACATCCCAAAATAGCCCTTGCCATATTAGCCAGCTTCAGCGCCCCTGCAGTATGAGAGCTTGACGGCCCAATCATAATTGGTCCTATGATGTCGAATATGCTTTCCATAGCCATCTCCTAAGTGTTTATTCGAAAATTATTCTTAAGCCTTATCAGGCCAAAGAAAATCAGTTCCAACTAAAATCATTTTTATTCCCAAAATAAACTTTTCCAAAATACAAACTTCAAGCTTAACTTTAAATTAATTTAACTTCGTATAGCTGATTTTCTAAGAGAGTCTTAATTTTATATATATGTTCTCTATCAAATACCTCAAGATCGATAATCACTTCAGCACTGCCTAAATTAATATCCCCTCTTTCTCGGTTATGAAAGACGGATAAAACATTCGCTCCAGAATCAGCCACCAATTGAAGAAGTTTCCACAACGACCCCGGTCTATCTGAAAGGACTACCTTGAAGCTTGCTTTTCTAAAAGACTTCACAAGCCCCTTATTTATAATGCGAGATACCATATTTATATCTATATTCCCTCCGCTTATAACAACAGCAATTTTTTTATTAGAATAATCTTTTAGCCTATACAACAAAGCAGCCACAGATGTTGCGCCTGCACCCTCAGAAATCGTCTTGATTCGTTCCATCAAGACAAGAATAGCATCAGCAATTTCATCCTCATCTACAAGAACTATATCGTCAACATATTTTTTAATTATCTCAAAAGTTATTTCTCCAGGCTTTCCAACAGCTATGCCATCAGCAATAGTGGGAGATCCTCTATAAAAAGATGGCACCCCTGATAAAAGAGCTTCCTTCATAGATGGCATATTCTTAGCCTCTACGCCAATAATCTTTACACTGGGTTTTATCTGTTTGGCTGCGATAGCTATTCCAGAAATAAGGCCTCCACCCCCCACAGGGACGACTATTACATCCACATCTGGCATATCCTCTAATATTTCCAAACCTATAGTGCCCTGACCTGCAATAACGTCAAGATCGTTGTAGGGGTGAACAAAAACCAAATTTTTTTCTTCCTGTAATTTCCTGGCAGCTTCATTTGCCTCATCAAAACTGTCGCCTTGCAATATTACGTTCGCTCCATAACTCTTTGTGGCCTTAACTTTAACAATAGAAGCCTTTGATGGCATTACTATAAATGATTTTACGTTTAACAAGGTAGCGCTCAGTGCGACTCCCTGTGCGTGATTTCCTGCAGAAGATGCTACTACGCCTAATCTCTTTTCTTTTTCAGATAAATTAAAAATTTTATTGTATGCGCCTCTAAGCTTAAATGAACCGGTACGCTGATAATTTTCCATTTTTAGATAGACTCTATTTCCTGTCATACCAGAGAGCGTGTTGCTGTAAGCGAGTTCTGTTTTATATGCTACATTTTTTAGGGTTTCACGAGCAGCTTCTATTTCTTTTTTAGAAATATCCATAAACTCTCCTTTTTACCTTTGTAATTAAAAATATCTTCATATTACAAAAAATTTTATTACAACAGATCGCATTTGTCAAATAATTTTTATTTATTACAAAATATTGTATAAAATTTTTAAACATATAATTTGATAATCTTTAATAAATACCAACCGTAAAGCAAGGACTGCTCAATCTGACTTGACATTAAAATTTTATAGTTTCATACTAATAAAAAATATCTTTTTAGGAGGGATAAAATGCAACAGGGGATAGCATCGATCAAGGCAAGAGAAATATTAGATTCCAGAGGCAACCCTACTGTAGAGGTTGATTGCTTATTAGAATGCGGTATAACAGCTCGTGCAGGAGTTCCATCAGGGGCATCTACCGGTTCTAAGGAAGCAATAGAGCTAAGAGATAACGATAAAAAAAGATTTTTTGGCAAGGGCGTACTAAAAGCCGTCAGCAACGTAAACGAAATAATTGCTCCAAAATTAATTGGCTTAGATGCCACCAAACAAAGACAAATTGATTCTCTTATGATAGAACTCGACGGAACTACTAATAAGGCCAAGTTAGGCGCAAACGCCATACTCGGCGTATCTCTTGCAGTAGCAAGAGCAGCAAGTTATTTCTCAGACCTCCCGCTCTACCAGTACTTAGGAGGCCCAAATGCAAATTTATTGCCTGTTCCATGCATGAACATTATGAATGGCGGAGTTCACGCAAATTGGCAAGGAGCAGATTTTCAGGAATTTATGATTGCACCTTACGGAGCCAATACTTTCAGAGAAGCCTATGAGTGGTGCAGCGAAATTTATCAATCTCTTAAAAGTCTCTTAAAAGAAAAGGGCTACAGCGTGGGAGTAGGAGACGAAGGCGGCTTCGCTCCGCTCGTAAAATCAAACGAGGAACCTTTTGAATTGATGAGCAAAGCAATAGAAAATGCGGGGCTAAAAGTTGGAGAAGAAGTGGGTTTTGCCCTTGATCCAGCCTCAAGCGAATTTTACAAAGAGGGAAAATACATTTTAAGGCGCGAGAAAAAAGAATTAGAACCAGCTAAAATGGTAAAATACTATGAAAAAATCGTAAACAATTTCCCACTTGTGTTATTAGAAGATGGTCTTGCCGAATACGACTGGGAATCATGGAAACTATTGAACAAGGTCCTAGGAGACAAAATCGAGTTAGTTGGAGACGACATATTCGTAACAAATATAGAAATAGTAAAGAGAGGCATTTCTGAAAATATTGCAAACTCAGTCTTGATTAAATTAAATCAGATAGGCACTCTTTCAGAGACCTTTGATACAGTAAGATATGCCCAGAACTCAAAGTGGGGAACGTTCATCTCTCACAGAAGCGGGGAAACTACCGATAGCTTTATCGCTGATTTTACTGTGGCAACTTGCGCTGGACATCTAAAGACAGGCGCACCTGCTAGGGGCGAAAGAGTAGAAAAATACAACCAGTTGCTGAGAATCGAAGAAGAGCTTGGGAAGTCTGCAAGATATGCTGGCAAGAGTGCTTTTATTAGACCCATAAATTTCTAAAATTTATCCTAAATTTAGAAATCCTATCATAATTTTGTGGTAGGATTTCTTTTTTTTTGATATCATAAATATTATGATAAATATAATTAATATACATACCGAAACTTAAATTGGATATAAATTTATTAGATTTATTACAAGATTCATCTTTAATATCCCTTTTTATTTACCAAGAATCTGGCAAAATAGTATATGCAAACCGCTCTTTTTCGAATCTAATAGACAGAGACCTTGATGAGATAATTGGCAAGACATTTTTTGAGTTCATATTTCAGAACAAGAAAGAAAGATTAGAATCAGAAAAAGTTATTGCGAAAAGGCTTTCAGGAGAAAATTTTATAAAAGAACTCTCAGAAGTTAATTTTTTAAGAAAAGACAAAGCCCTAATAAGTACTTATGTAACATCATACACAATTGACTTTCAAGGAAAGAAATCAGGTCTTGTTATAATAATTGACAAATCTTCTGAAGAGTCTTATAAAAAATTATTAACTGCCCTCTTAAAGATAAACCAGCTTATCCAAAATGAAAGAAACAAAGAATCTCTCATCGAAAACGTCTGCAAAGTTCTCGTAGAAGAAATTGGATATTTTATTGCTATTTTTGGCAACATAGATAAAAATATGCTGTTCAAGCCTATTTCTATAAAGACAAAAGACAAAAATATAAGAAAATCTCTTGATATGTTTTTAAAAAACCACAAAATCAGCGTAGACACAAATGCCATATATGGAAGAGGCGCAATTTCTGAAGCATACCATACAAAAGATATCTCATTAAGAGTAGATGTGCTAAGTAATCCAAACCATTCCTATTGGATAGACTTTTACAAAAAACACAACATTGATTCTCTTTGCGCTATACCCATAGTTAGAAATAAAAAAGTTGAATACGTAATCCTGATTCTTGACAATTTCAAAGGCTCATTCTCACTTGAAAACATAAAACTAATAGAAGAGCTAAAAAGAGATCTATCCTATACGTTCGAGAAATTTGAAAAAGATAGACTCTTAGACGTAATGAAATTTGCAATGGATCAAACTCACGAATGGGTCATAATTACAGATAAAAATGCAAATATAGTATTTATAAACGATACCGTCCTCAAAATCTCTGGTTATAAGAAAGAAGAACTGATTAGAAAAAATCCAAATATTTTCAAGTCTGGGCTCATAGAAAATGAAGTCTATGAAGGTATGTGGAATATATTGCGCAACAAAAAAACTTTTAAATATAGGTTTATAGACAAAGCAAAGGATGGTCATATCTTTTTCTTAGACGCAATAATATCGCCTATAATAGAAAACAACGAAATAGAATACTTTATATCGCTTGGAAGAGACATAACTGAATTGGTAAAGTTAGAAGAAGAAGACAAAAGACGGCAAAATCAGTTAAACCTTATGATAAATGGTTTGCCAAACCCAGCATGGCTTATAAAAAACTATAAAATAATTTATCAAAACCAGGCAGCAAAAGACCTCTTTCAATCTCGTTTGGGCGGATATTATTGGAATGAAATATACAAAAGTAAATTTGTTTCAACCAATCAAATAGATGCTTTGCACAATCCAGATAGCACAGATCATGATACGTCTTGCAATTTTTGCCTATTAAATTCAGCTCATAGTGAAGGAGTTGCAAAAAATTGCATAGTTGATTTTGGCGGCAGGTTTTTTGAAATATGGTGGGTGCCAGTAGATGTTGATTTATCGTTACACTATATAATAGACGTTACAAAATATAAGGTTATGGAAAAAGATTTAAAAGACCTCTCAAATACAGATTATCTCACAGGACTACCTAACAGAAGGTATTTCATAGAAAGGCTTCAAGACGAGACAGAAAGATACAAGAGGTCAGGCGTAACTTTTTCCTTAGCAATGTTAGATATCGATCACTTTAAAAAAATTAACGATATATATGGTCACGATATGGGAGACAGAGTATTAGTTGAATTCTGCAATACCATAAAAAATAGACTACGAAAGATTGACACATTTGCACGGTTTGGCGGAGAAGAATTTATGTTGATCTTGCCAAATACGAAAATAGAAAAGGCCGCAAAACTATCCGAAGAATTAAGAGTGTTAGTGGAAGGCATTGATCTAAATAGCATTAGATTTACTGTAAGCATCGGCGTTATCGACGCCTGTCAATCAGATACAGTTGATTCTCTAATAAAAAATGTAGACGATTTGCTATACGATGCAAAGAATTCTGGAAGAAACTGCATAAAGTTCAAGAAATACTGCACATAAGGTTTTACAAAGAACCAATTTTATTATAGAATTATCTAAACTCCGAGTTCTTTTGACCTAAGGCCTTGGGCTAAGGCAAAGAACCACTTAACGGTTGTTTGGGAAACCGAGCAGCCCCCTATTGGAAAGGAGACAATTTTTTATTATGCGCGACTTATTTCTTTTAGTGACTCTATGCCAGAGTTGTTTGCCTCCTTTTTTATCTCACAGCCTCAAGCCTATATCATTTATGCCCCAAATCCTACAGGATCAAAATATTTTCTATAGAAGGGGGGATAGAAAAATAGTATCAGTTTAAAATCTTAGATAAAAAGGAGTGAACTTAATTTGAAAAAGGGTATTGTAGCAATCGTAATTTTGTTATTAGCTGGAGTATTTATCGCAGGATGTGCAACCTCTAATAAGGGGGCAAATCAGCAAACAGAAAAAGTAAATTTATACCTTTATGGGGCTGGAACTTTAGCCAAGCCATTTAAAGAAATTGATGCAGCCTTTGAAAAAAAATATCCGAATGTTTCCATAAAATCTCAATTTGGTGGAAGCGTAAAAATGGTAAAACAGGTCACCGATCTACATCAACCAGGTGATATTATTGCAGTTGCTGACTACAATGTTATCCCTAAGTATATGTTTGGAGAAAACAACCAAACAAAATATACCGATTGGTATATCGGCTTCGTAAACAACTCGATTACTTTTGTCTATACAGATAAAAGTAAATATGCCAACGAAATAAACTCGGACAACTGGTATAAAATATTGTCAGAAAAGGGCGTTCAGATTGGCAGATCAAATCCAAATACTGACCCATCTGGCTACCAAACACTTCAAATGTTAAAACTTGCAGATAGCTATTACAAAGATCCATCAATTTACGAAAAAGTTCTTGCAAATGCGCCAGAAAAAAATATTAGAGACACAGAAACAGAGTTACTGAGCTCACTTGAAGCTGGTCAGATTGACTATCTTGCTATTTATAAATCTGATGCACTTCAGCATCATCTAAAATACTTAGATTTACCAACACAAATCAATCTTAGCGATCCAAAATACTCAAGTATCTATAAAGAGGCATTGGTAGATACGAAAAATGGAGAGCTCCCAGGAAAGCCGATAATATATGCTATAACTATTCCAAATAACTCTAAAAATACTGAATGGGCCATAAAATACGTTGAATTTTTGCTTGGTCCAGAGGGTCAGGCAGTAATGAAGAAGAGCGGATTTGGAGTTATAGAAAAACCATATGCAAATGATACTACTAAGGTTCCAGCAGAACTAAAGCAATTTGTAAGTGAGTGGCCAAAATAGTAAAATGAAAAATATGTTGAACAGCAAGAGGATACATTTTAATTGGTTGTTTTTAAGCTTTTGGTTGTTCGCAATGATAATCTTAGGATTTATATTGTTACCGCTTTTAGAGATGTTATTCGAGCAACCGATTGGTCTCATCTTAAAAGTAGCTCAAATGCCCGACGTTACTAACTCAATAATGTTGAGTTTAGAGGCCTCGTTTATTACTGCAATTATAGCCGCTATCTTCGGAACTCCTCTATCATATATTCTTGCAAGGGGCCAATTCCCCTATAAATCATTGGTTGAGGCCATAGTAAATCTTCCTCTTGCTGTTCCTCATACAGTTGCAGGCATAGCGCTGTTATTTGTTTTTGGCAGAACAGGCCCAATAGGTCGCATAACACAATCTTTTGGGATTAGTTTTTGGGGGACCATATTTGGAATAATAGTTGGAATGCTCTTTGTAAGCTTGCCATACATGGTAAATTCTGCAAGATTGGGCTTTGAAAACGTCGATATCAGAATAGAAAAGGCTGCAAGAACCTTGGGCGCTACAAATAGCCAGGTTTTCTTTCACATATCCCTCCCGCTTGCCTTTAGATCTATTCTAAGCGGAATAGTCCTTACCTACGCAAGATCAATTGCCGAATTCGGAGCAGTTATAATATTAGCATATCATCCAGAGACGGCTCCCGTAAAAATCTATGAGCTCTTTCTCACAGGGGGCTTAAAGCAGTCCTCTGCTGCTGCAGTATTACTATTAATTGTTACTATTTCAACCTTTATATTGTTTCGCTACTTAACCAATTTCAACAAATCGAGGGCATAGACATACAGTGAGTTTTCTTAAGGTCTCAGATATTCAAGTAAAGGTTGAAAAATTTCTATTAAAAAATATCTCTTTTGAATTAAAAAAAGGCCAGATATTAGCAATTTTAGGACCTAGTGGCGCAGGTAAAACGCTTTTATTAGAAACTATTGCAGGCTTTTATATTCCAAATAGCGGCCAGATTTATCTTGACGGCCAGAACATTTCTAAACTGCCAGTAGAAAAGAGAGAGATGGGATTTATGTTTCAAGATTTTGCGCTTTTTCCGCATTGGACAGTCAAAGAGAACATACTCTCACCTATCAAATTCGCAAAAAAATACAAGAAAACAAATCTTGATCCAGAAGAGATAATAAAAATGCTTCACATAGAAAGCCTTTTAGACAGATATCCATCTAATTTAAGCGGTGGAGAAAAACAAAGAGTCGCCCTAGCAAGGTCTTTAATTACGAATCCTAAGATGTTTTTGTTCGATGAGCCTATGTCAGCACTTGATGCTCGCACAAGAGAAGAGCTCAGAGAAGAGCTTTTGCAGATCTTGAAAAAGCTCTCTTTAAGTGCAATCTATGTAACTCACGATCACGTCGAGGCGTTCACTTTGGGAGACCTTGTAGGAATCATTAAAGATGGAAATCTAATTCAAGTTGGAGAAAAAAATCAAATATTTAGAAGGCCAAATTCTAAATTTGTCGCAAATTTTGTAGGAATAGAAAATTTATTTTCAGCAAAAATCCAATTTGTAGAAAATATATCCTCTGATCTTTTTCTTATAAAGGCAAAATTCAACCAACTTGATTTTGAGATACACTCAAAAGAGAGAACTTCAGTCAAAGAAAGTGTGATTCTTTGCATAAGGCCCGAAGATGTGACCTTTTTAGACGAATCAGAAAAAGAAAACCACAACTTAAAAAATATTATAAGCCTTGAAGTTGTAAACGTTGTTCAGATTGATTTCTTTTATAAAATTTTTTTACGAGGCGATATCTCTCTAAAAGCAGTATCTTTAAAAGATACTATCAAAAAGTATAAAATTAAAATAGGCGAGAAAGTAAACGTACATATTGATCCTGAATCTATTCACATCATAAAAGAGTAAACAATCTCTAATGATCTTTAGCCCCCTGGCTCCAATTTACATATTTTACATAACTTGTATGTTTGAGCCTTTCCAGAAGATCCTTTAGATCTTCTTCATTTATGTCGCCTGATAAAATATTAAATATTATTTTACTTTCACCCTCTTTTGACGATTCTATTCTCATATTTTTCACAGGATAGCCCAATTGCCTCAAAAGTTTTCTTGTTACGTTGAAAACCTTATCCTCATTATTGTGCTCTACCCCTGCACATACAGAAATAATAAAATCATTTGCTGTTAATATAGGTAAATTATTTACAGCACCGACCATTGTCCTCAGAAGCGTGTTGGTAAGCAAGATAAAGATAGTAGCCATAGCTGCCGGCATCCATTGTTGAGCTCCAGAACAGGCGCCTACTGCCGCAGAGCACCAAAGAGTAGCAGCAGTATTTATACCCCTTATATTTATGCCTTCTTTCATAATAGCCCCAGCTCCTAAAAATCCTACTCCAGAAACTACATAAGCAACCACCCTTATATCATCGACTCTCCCACCCATACGAAGTCCAAGGTCGACAAATATGGCAGCCCCAAGAGCGACAAGGGTATTGGTCCTCAAACCAGCAGGATGTTGTCGCCATTGACGCTCTACACCTATAAGCGTGCCAAGCACAAACGCAAGAAATAACCCGAAAAATGTCTGTCCCAAACCCATTGTCTGATCCATATTTCACCTCAATTCTATTCAACTTTTTATATTATAGATTTTTAAGCTTAAAGCCGTCTTAAACAAAAACATGTGAAAGGTTAAAACCTTTTAAGAGAAAAAGATATCAGATTATCAATCCAAGGAAAAAATATTGACTAAACTTTATTTATAAATATATAAAGATTTTTAATTGTATTTTAATATAAATAGTTTATCAAAATGATATAATATAAGTGATTATTAAAATTAACAAAAGGAGCTAAGAAAAATGTCGATTTTTAAATGTAAGAAATGCGGCTATACAAAAGAAGGTCGATGCAAGCCAAAAAAATGTCCTGAGTGCAAAGAAGAAAATTCTTTCGAGAAAGTAGAACTTGATAAAGATAAGCAATAATTTTAACTTGTTAAAATTATGTTAAAATCTTTCCATAAGTAGACTCTTTTAAATTAAGAAAGTTTACTTATGTTTGTTAGTCAAAACTTAGAAAAGTATTAAATTTATAAGGAGACATAAGATGAGGATGACGCCACAAAGGAAGGTTATAATAGACATATTAAAGGGCACGAAATCACATCCAGATGCGCTTTGGATTTACCAAAACGCCACAAAGAAGATACCCAGGATGGGTCTTGGGACTGTATACAGGACATTAGACCAGCTTGAAAGAGAGGGAGAAATAAAGAGAATTGACTTCAAGGGAATTGCTCACTACGATGCAAATATTCACATTCATCCGCACCTTCTTTGCTCAAAATGCGGAAAAATAGTCGATATTAGCGAAAGTTACGACTTTGACGTTAATAGCCTTGATCTAAAGGGGTTTAAAGTTGAATCTGTAAATCTGGATATTGTAGGTATTTGTCCTGATTGTCAATTAAAAAAGGAGGTAAACTAGAATGCCCATAGTAACTATAGAATTGTTAGAAGGAAGAACAAAAGAACAAAAAAAGCAGATTGCAAAAGAAATAACTGAAACAATTGTAAAAAATGGAAACGCAAAGCCTGAAGCCATTACAATATTGTTTCACGATCTAACGACTGATGATATTGCAAAGGGTGGAAAGCTTTTATCAGAGAAATAATGGAGAAAAAACTTTATGCACCTGACATAGTTAAGCTAAAGGGCGTTAGGAAATTTTCGATGGTTACTGTATACGATTATACTAGCGCTCTTTTAGTTTCCATGACCGATATTGATACCCTACTTGTTGGAGATTCTCTTGCTATGTTAATGCTTGGCCACGAGAACACTCTTAGCATAACAATAGATGAGATGCTAATTTTCCTTAAAGCTGTAAAAAGGGGCGCTCCGAACAAAATGATCGTCGCCGACATGCCATTTCTTTCATACCAAATTGATATAAAAGATGCTATAGAAAATGCAGGTAAGCTTATAAAAGCAGGCGCTGATGCAGTAAAAATAGAAGGCTTTGAATATCCAATACCTGAGGTTACCAAGAGATTGAGTAGCATAGGCATACCTGTTATAAGTCATCTTGGGTTAACTCCCCAGCATGTTCTAAAATTTGGAGGCTTTAAAACTCAAGGTAACACAAAAGAAGATGCAGACAGAATTATTAGCGCTAGCAAAGAGCTTGAAGATTGCGGTGCATTTTGCATTCTCTTAGAAGCTATCCCAGAAGAGGTCTCAGAAATAGTTTCAAAAGAATTAAGAGTGCCTACTATTGGCATAGGTGCAGGAAAATTTGTAGATGGTCAGGTGTTAGTTTGGCAAGACGTCTTAGGGATAAATCCAAACAGAGTTCCGAAGTTCGTTAGAAGTTATGCAAATATAAAGGATACTATAATCGAGTCCTTAAACAGATATCATTTCGATATCATAAATTCAACCTTTCCATCGTATGATGAAGCTCATCATTTAAAAAGAGTCTAAGAGCTCTATTACCCTTTTTTTTACATCCTCTATATCCTGGCCGCCGTCAATGTATTGAATTGGAACCTTGCACTGATCTATGGGCTTTGATGGTGGCCACTGAAGATTCATTCGAATTCTTGCCTCCTCCTCAGTATAGCCCCTGGTTTTTATCAATCTATTTAATCTAACCTCAAAAGGAGCATCTACAATCCATATTTTATCGAAATTATCTTCCATATTTGCCTCGAATAGTAAAGGAATCTCTACGAATACTGCCACGCTATTATTTGATATTTCATCTAAGCGTTCTTTCACCTTGGGCCATATAAAATCTTCAAGTTTTTTCTTCATTGATTTATCTCTTGAGATGACCAGAGCAATCTGTCGCCTAAGCCTTGGAATATCAAAATTCGTATTTTCTATAGAATAGTCCTTGAACATTTTATAAATCTCTTGAAAATTTTCATTAAAAATCTCTTTGGATATTTCGTCAGCAGAATAAGCATCATAACCTAATTCTCTCAAAAACTTTAATACTTCACTTTTCCCCGCTCCCTGAGAACCAGTAATTGCTACCAAACATCTTTTATTTTTCATAAGCACATCATTAATCATTAAAAGGACAATATGCTCAGCGTTGCCCCAAATGACCAACTTCTACCATTACCATTATCATTTTTTTGATTAATAATATAAAACTCTATTGGGGTAGATGCCATACCAATTGTAAATCTAAAACCTTCACTCATCCTTATCCATGGATAAGGTATTGGAATAGTTTTTGAAAATCCAAAGTAATACTTTGTGTCATAAGGAGCCCCAGACTCACTCCTTGAAAATTCTATCTCTGAAAAAATATAGTCAACTCCCAGTCTGTTAATGATATCTTTTTTGTTTAGAGCATCGGCATACTTTACAAGATAAATATTTCTCGTATCCCAAAAAGCGTTGACAGTCTGACCTCCAGTTCTCAGATTGTCATCAAGACCCCTAAAGTGAATCATCCAATTATTCCCAATATAATAATCTAGATCCAGTCTCAAATTAATCCACGAGTTTCTGCCCACAGTATAGTATGAAGAGTATGCATAGCCGCCAAACCTATTTGAGCTAACTCCGAGTATTACTGGCCTACCTATAGTCGTTTCATATTCAAGATTGGTATTAAGATGTCTATCTGCCCTCATATAAAAGTCGTCGTTTGGATCCAGGTGAATGCTGCCAATTCTTAAATATGTATTCTTTATAAAGTTATCCATTTCTACCATTGCACCTATTTTTTCAAAACCGCCGGTAAAAGACCCTGTATTTGAAGAAAAACTGCTCACACTTCCTCTTTGTGAAGTAAAGTCGAAGTTATCCAACCTTCCATAAAAACCGAGATATTCAGGGTTGTACAAATCTGTTGACTTATAAAGATCCCATCGCCATGCAAAGTGAGGCTTTGTGAACATAATGCTATCAAAGTAGCCCCATTCATAATGAGCATTCTTCGTATCCCAATCTAAGTTGGCCCCAATCAAACCTCTTCTGTCTCTCGATTTGCTATAGTCCAACCTAATATCAGAAGAAATATTTGTAATCACATCATTGCCTATCTTAGAAAGATCTCCCTTATAAGACTTGATTGGGACATGCTGTTCAATATATCCCACAGTGGGATCGGCCTTTCCAAGAACGTATTGATCGCTTATATGCGTATTGTTAAAGTTTGCCCAAAAAGAATAGTCTTGTTTGTGAAGTCTATTCGTGGTGTCATATATCGAACCACCAACCTGTCCAGAATAGTCATAATTAATTACCAGACCTTGATCTGCAGTATCAGACCAGGTAATATTTAACCTTTTAGTAATTATAGGGACAACTCCTAAGACCAGCTTGCCGGGCGTGCTGCCAATCTGTCCTGCCCCTGCAACAGGAATATATATAGTATTTGGAAACAATGTATCCTTTTGTTTTGGAATATTTACATATTCAATTTTTCCATCAGCCATTAAGACAGGAACTTTTGCACCTTCTGCAAGCGCTTTATCTGTAACTCCAACTGGTACCATAAAGCTCTTGCCTGGCTTTTGCATATCCTTATAGGTTATATCAATTGTCTCATTTCCAATTTTTACAGTTTTCGTAATATTTGATTTGGCATCTTTATCTTGATATGTAAAAACTTTTCCATCAATCATAAGAATTTGACCACTTTTTGCGCTGTTTGTATCCATAACCATACTTTCATTGGCATAAGAAAAGTTGCTCGAGATACAAGCGCTGATAGCAAGGAAGAAAAGAGCACATGTAAAAATACTCTTTTTAGAAGTAAAAATTTTCGATTTTGATAAAGAAAACGATTTTAAGATGCTTTCCCTATTATTTGACAAAAATAAACGCAGTTGATACAGTCTCTCTTTAAAAACTACAAAATCAAAAATATTATTGTTTGTGTTTTTACAAATTATTTTTTTATTAAGATTTATATTAAATTTCACGGCTCCTGATAAATAAACCCTTCAAAGAAAATGTGTACATTGTCGTTAGATGATGTCCCCTCAAGAAACACAGCCCGTTTTTTTACTGGAATTTGCTCCAGGCTATTTAATAATTCAAAACCAGATTTTTCCAGGACAGTCTTCGAATCGCTGATAGAAAGTCCCTCAATAGTTGGAATTATCCCCATTACCTCAGCCTCTCTGAGCCTTAAATCCAAGCCCCACTTACCAAATTTATATGACATAAATAAGTTATATCTCTCCAACCTAAGTCCTGGATAATTCTTTTTGATCCAGTCATAAACGTTGTCAATCTTTACAGAATCATTCTTGTAAGCATCCTCCAAAGAATACAATTCTTTAGCAGTACCAAAAACTACTACTATACCGCTTTGTGTCCTAAAGACCACGTTGTCTTCTGGATCTGCATTTGCAAAGTTTTGTGGGATCAAAGTAAAACATATTAGAGTTAAAAAAAGCAATATGCCAAAAATCTTAATATTGAATTTTTCAAAATCCATCAAGTTTATATTCACATCAAATATACCTTACTAAGTTTTTTAAAAAAATTATCGATAAAGGTCTTATAAGATTCGAAATCCGGTGGTGGATCTTGATCTAAAAGGGTCAAGAGATAATACTGCTGAGCCTGATCTACGCCCATATTCATTT
Source organism: Thermodesulfobium sp. 4217-1 (assembly GCF_039822205.1). Taxonomy (NCBI): domain Bacteria; kingdom Pseudomonadati; phylum Thermodesulfobiota; class Thermodesulfobiia; order Thermodesulfobiales; family Thermodesulfobiaceae; genus Thermodesulfobium; species Thermodesulfobium fumaratoxidans. Next base: position 137,187 of record NZ_JBAGBW010000002.1, on the reverse strand, counting down.
TTTCTATCTGTGAATACGCTAATCTTATCATCCTAACCTGTAGCGGCAAAAAATCTAAGCCATAGATACTCGTCTCTTTAACGTTATAAAGATCTGGAAAATATGTTACCCTTTCTAATGCATCCCTAATATCGAGAAAGTGAAGCATTCTTTTATCAACTTTGTCGTTCAAAGCCTTTTCAAAGTCTGGATTATCAATAGGAAGTGATTCATCCTTCAGTCTATGCTCTGCGTTAGTATATGCGGAAAAAAGCTCATTTGGCACATCCTGCGCGTGTCCCAGAATGTACATAGCCTTTACAGAGTCTTCTTCAGAAAGTGACTTCAGTTTAGGCAGGTTACCCCTTGCAAATGTATAAAAATACTTATATGAAAGGTCGTTTGCTTTTGCGTCCCAGATCTGGACAATTTCTTGTGATAAGTTTACAACATCAGCATATGCTGCTCTGTGAAAGGGTAGAAAATTAACTAATGACAAAGAAACAAATAAAAAGTTAGCAAAAAATAAAAGAAAGAAAATCTTTCTAAAAATTAGCAAACTATTAATTTGACATATTTTGTTATTTTTAAACCCTTTACACTTTAAGATATCTTATACTCCCCAAAATAGTTATTTTCTAATGTCAATATATTCACTTGATCCAAATTTTCCCTTCAGTTCTTTTTGAAGAGCCTCATTTTTAGCTTGAAGCTCAGAAACCCTTCCTTGTAACTGAGAAATCTGCGATAAAAGCCCTTGTCTTTCATTTTGCGAAAGCTGATTTTGATTCTGAGAAACATTTTGTTCATTTGCTGGTAACTTACTTCTAAGTACATTATTTTCTTTTACTAGCTCAGAAACCATTGCCTGACTTTGTTGGAGCTGCTGTTCAAGATTATTTGACGAAACTTCCTGCGGTTTAAAATACGCAATAGACAACAGGGCTACAAATACAATTACCAACATAAACGCAAAGTCAATAAATGGCATAAGAAAGGTGATGCGCCTCTTTGGAGAAGCCATTTTATGAAAGTCTTGCCGAAACAGCCGACAAAATTACCGATATCAAAAGACCAGTAATTGTCGCCTCAATCTTGATAGAAACGCCATAACCTACCATCTCAACATTGTGAGCAGCAATAGCAGGACCAATAACCTGACCCAAACCAAAAAGAGTTACAACAAGACCTAAGCCTTGAGCTACTCCGCCCATTGTAATAAGTTTTTCCTGCGGAATTTCTTTAGAGATAAGACCCGCCCAAGCAGCCCCCACAGGAACAATCGCAGCCCAAACAGTACTTCTTGCCACAAAATAAACTAACGGGGCCACAATTAAAAGCAAAAACAATATCATTACCAGATCGATTCTTGCCTCAATAAAATCTGTCAAGCCCGACCTCTTGGCGTTTAAGCTTCCTTCTTTCATTCTTTGAATTTCACCTTTCATCAATTAATTTTATAATATTAAAATTTTAACAGAAAACAACGATAAATTAATATTTTTAAGAATTTTTATTTTTTAACCATTCTTTGAACATCGTAAAAAATAAAAACAACAATCCAATAAACCAAAGTAACGGAATCCCGTACTCGATTACTGGAGGGTTAGGCATATTAAGGGACACGCCGCTTGGAGTCTTTGTTTGAGCTTGTTGATTTTTACTTAAGCCAATGTTTATTGTACCGTTACCCTTTTCGACGCTTGCACCTAAATTTAGTGCAGTTAGCTCTAGCGGCACCATAGTTCTGTCTTGGTAGATAAATGCAGGAGCAAGCATCTTTTCGTCTTTACTATTAACATTTACAAGAGAGCTTTCTATGAAAAATTCTATGCTTTTGCCATCTAAGGAAACCTTAACAATTCTATGCTGCTCATCCCAGGTCACAGTTGCATTCATTGCCTCAGATACAAATCTAACGGGGACATAAACCAAACCGTATCTGACCACGGGAGGGACATCGCTCTTTACTTCCTTGCCATCAACTACAATCTTTAAGTCCTTAGCTACGCTTATGTTTGCATCCAATATTTTTGAAGCACCCACTGGCGTCTCATTTTGAGCAAAGGCATACGGCATCATTAACAATAACAAAATAAAAATAAAAAAAGTTCTTTTCATATTTTCTAAAAACCCATAAAACTTTCCATAATTTTCTTACTCCCTATATAAAAATATGTTAATATTATACATTATTTTTTATCAAAAAGATAATTATTAAACAGAAAAATCATCAGAATAATTCTATCATATTTTAGATAATCAATTTTTTGATGATATAGTTATATTTCACCCTGAAACTATTTATTCCCACTCAATTGTTGCAGGCGGTTTTGAAGAAATATCATATACCACTCTGTTCACTTCATCCACTTCATTTACAATCCTTCTAGAGATCCTGTCAAGCAAGTCGTATGGAATTCTCGCCCAATCAGCAGTCATTGCGTCATCGCTCGAAACAATTCTAAGAACCACAGGATAAGAATATGTTCGCTTATCGCCCATAACTCCCACGCTCTTTATTGGCAACAAGACTGCAAATGCCTGCCATACATCTCTATACAAACCTGCGTTAAATATTTCCTCTCTTACAATTGCATCCGCATCCCTAAGTATCCTTAATTTTTTCCTGGTTATTTCCCCTATCATTCTTATTGCAAGACCTGGACCAGGGAAAGGGTGTCTATAAACTACTTCATCTGGTAATCCCAGCTCTAATGCAAGGGTCCTTACTTCATCTTTAAAAAGGTGTCTAAATGGCTCCAGAAGCTTGAATTTCATATCATCAGGGAGGCCTGCTACGTTATGGTGAGACTTTATTCTTACAGCCTTACCTCCGACACTTACAGCGCTCTCAATTACGTCAGGATAAAGAGTTCCCTGGACTAACCATCCAAATTCTCCAAGTCCCTTTATCGCATCTTCAAAAGTTCTTATAAACTCTTCGCCAATTATTTTTCTTTTATGCTCTGGTTCAGAGACGCCTTCTAACTTTGACAAAAATCTTTCTCTTGCATCAATAAATTTCACATTTAAGCGAAATTCTTCACCAAATATTCTTTTTATATCTTTATTTTCATTCTTTCTCATAAGCCCTGTGTCAACGTAAAAACATGTTAAATTTTCGCCAATAGCCTTATGCACAAGAACCGCCGCGGCACTTGAGTCTACTCCGCCGGACAATGCGCAAATCACCTTTTGGTCGCCCACCAACTCTTTAATTTTAGAGATGGAATCTTGGACAAATGTCGCCATAGACCATGTGGGCTTTGCCTTACATATATTAAAGACAAAATTTCTTATAATTATCTGACCCTGTTCGGTATGAGCTACCTCAGGATGAAATTGCACAGCATAAATGCCCTTCTCACGCGAACAAACGCTCGCAAACTTTTTGTTTTCAGTCAAGGCCGAACAGCTAAAACCCTCTGGAAGAACTTTTACTTCGTCTCCGTGACTCATCCATACATTAATTTCATTTGTTATATTTTTAAAAAGTAAATTGTCATCTTCAAACTTTATTTTTGTTCTGCCATATTCATGTTTCAAACCCTGCTCTACTTGACCGCCAAGCTGATGCGAAATTAGCTGCATTCCATAGCATATACCTAAAATCGGTATGCCTATATTCAATATCTCTGGGTCCATCCTTGGGGCGTCCTCATCATAAACAGAATTGGGCCCTCCTGATAGAACAATACCTTTAGGGTTTAGCTTCTTAAGCTCTTGAGCACTTATGGTTGGTGGAAATAGCTCTGAATATACAGAGCACTCCCTTATCCTTCTTGCTATAAGTTGACTATATTGTGAACCAAAATCTATTACTGCTATAAAATCATTATCTGAAAACATTATTTGCCCATCCCAAGCTTTTGGGCTTTTTGATAAACTTTTCCTTCAGTAAGGAGAGATGGTGCAACTATTACTTCCACATTGTGTAGCTCTTTAATGGTCCTTACTCCAAGCGTTGACAAGGATAAGACCATAGCACCCGCTATATTGTGACATCCATAATCAAATCTAGCAGGACCCACAAGAATTTCTTTAAGGGTTCCCACTGTTCCCACTCTTATTCTTGTTCCTCTTGGCAACACTCCATTCGGTGTGGCCATTCCCCAGTGGAATCCCATACCTGGGGCCTCTTGTGCTCTCGCTATAGGTGAACCTATCATAACAGCATCAGCACCAACCGCAAGGGCCTTGATCATATCGCCAGAATTTACCATACCTCCATCAGCTATTATCGGTACATATCTTCCAGTTTCATTAAAGTACATTTCCCTTGCTGCAGCAGCTTCACTTATAGCGGTAGCCTGAGGCACTCCAATGCCTAAAACCCCTCTTGTAGTACAGGCAGCGCCTGGGCCAACTCCTATCAAGACAGCGCTCGCTCCCTGTCTCATAAGACCGATAGTTGAAGAAAACCCTACTGTATTTCCTACAATTACCGGAATTTCCATCATAGAACAAAAATCTTTTATGTCTAAAATATTACCCTTACTGCTTATATGTTTTGGCGCAATTACGGTCGCCTGGAGAACAAATATGTCTGCGCCAGCGTCCTTTGCAATCGGCCCAAACTCGGCGGCAGTCTGTGGAACAGATGAAACTGCAGCTATGGCACCATGAGACTTTATTTCTTGGATTCTTTTCACTATCAGATCTGGTTTAATTGGCTCTTCATAAAGTCTTTGCATAACTGTCACAAAATCATCTGTAGACGCTGCGGCAATTTCTTCAAGAACAGGAAGGGGATCGTCATATCTCGTTTGAATACCTTGAAGATTTAACACTCCTAAAGCCCCATGTCTTGAAAGTTCTGCCGCTATAAATGGGTTAACAACTGAGTCCATTGCAGATGCTACAACAGGAATACCAAATTCATAACAACCAATCTTTACAGATATATCTACATCTTCTGGATCGATAGTTCTTTCTGTTGGCCTCAAAGCAATTTCGTCAATACCATATCCTCTTCGGGTAACCTTAAACTTCGAAATTTCTTCCACTTAGAATTCCTCCTCAACCGAGATTAAGTTTTTTAATATCTTACATAATTTATCTATTTTGAGCAAACATTTCCCTGAAGTAGCATTTTCAACGTGACAGTGTTTAGTGGCACGAAATTAAACCTATCTCCCAAAAAAGCAGCCATTTTAAACAAAAACAACGGAGCAGGAATAAACAATACATTTTTTCCAATAATCTTTGCTATATATTTTATAAGCTCCTTAAAGCTCATTTCTTCCTCACCACATATTTTTATAATGCTTGACTTTGATTTATTGTTTAGAACATTTTCAGCAGCTTCCACAATTTTCGCTGCAACAACCTCAACCTTAACTGGAGAAAACCTTACATCTATATTTGGTATTGGAAATATTCCCAAACTCAACGGAAAAGAAAGATCTCTCACAATTCCTTCATCTTTCCCAACCACTATTGATGGCCTTATAATTGCGTATTTTAAACCACTTGATTGAAGTTTTTCTTCAGTCATATATTTATATCTAAAGTAGTCGGTAATATCTTTGCCTAATTCTACTCCATTTGCGCTCATTTGTATTAGAGGAATATTTTTATCGAAATCCCTAATAGCTTCTATCAAGTTAATTGCTGCGTCATAATGCATAGCTTTAAAGGTAATGCCTCTATCAGGTATTTCTTTTATTATCCCTACAAGGTTAATTACAACATCGGGCTTAGATTTCAGAGCTTCTTTAACAGAATTTGAATCCAATATATCGCCTTTCACATAATCAATGCCCTCTTCATCTGAAATTTTTCTTTTATGAGAGAAGACCACGACGCTATGGCCATTTGCAATAAGAGCGTCTAAAACTTTTTTTCCAATAAATCCAGTGCCTCCAAAAATTAATACTTTCATTCTCACCTCAGATAAAATTTATTATTCTATATTAAAAAATTTAAAGAATAATTGCAAATAAGTTAAACTAAATTTAGTCTTCTTAGAGCCTTTTTATCTTATCCAAAATGTTTGTAGTAGAAAAATCTTTGTAGAATGGAAATATTACAACTTCACCGCCATATTGGCGTATAACCTCAGTTTCTGGCAAATCTTCCACTTTATAATCTCCACCTTTAACGTGAATAGAAGGCTTTAATTTTTTAATAGATGGGATAGGAGTGCTGTCATCAAAGATAAAGCAATAATCTACAAATCTAATGCCTGCCACTATAGAAGCTCTTTGCTCTTGACTGTTTATAGGCCTCGAATCGCCCTTCAGGGCCCTAACAGAACTATCAGAATTTATACCAACTATCAAGTAATCCCCTAAGGATTTTGCAAATTCAAAAAGTCTAATATGTCCCTCATGAATTACGTCAAAACAGCCATTGGTAAAAACAATCTTGCAGCCCTCTACGGCCGAGACAATTTCATCTAAAGTTTTATATACATCAGATATTTTTTTCAATATGCCAACCTTCCTCTAAATTGAAAAAGATTTAATTAACAATTTTAACTTTTAGAGTTAGAAACAATTTTTTTATAGAGATCTATAATTTCTTCTTCTCTAAGATATCTTTCAATTTCATGAACGCTTGTAGTTGAAGTACCAACCTTTCTAACCACTATTGCAGCTGCCACATTTGCTAAAAAAGTTGAATGAATCATATCAAATCCAGACATCAATGACAAGGATAATACAGCAGTTACGGTATCTCCCGCACCAGTTACATCGTATACCTCGCTTGAAAATGCTGGAAAGTTAATAGTCACCTCATCAGTAAAAAGAGAAATTCCATCTGCACCCCTTGTAATATGAACAGCTTTGCTGCCCAATAGTTTCAAGAGTTCATGACCAGATTGAACGATATCTTCTTCATTTGTTAATTTTCTATCAAAAATAGTCTCAACCTCTTTAAGGTTTGGAGCAACCGTCGTAAAACCTTTAAACAGAAGATAATTTTTTGCTTTTGAGTCAGCCACACAAACTCTATTATCGATTGAGCTTACTAAAAATTCTATCACTTCTTTTGTAATTATTCCTTTTCTATAGTCAGAAACTACTATTGCTCCGCAGTCGGGTATTTGCTGCTTCAATGAGCTAATTACATCCTGCAATTCAGTATCATCTATATGATCTGAGTCTTCGTTGTCAACTCTGAGAACCTGTTGTTTTCTGGCAATCAATCTAAGTTTTCTTGTTGTAGGTCTTCTTTTAGATATGACGATACCAGAAGTGTCTATATTTGAATCTGATAAGAGTTTTTTTAGCTTTTTAGCCTCAAAATCATCGCCAACAAGACCTACAATGGAAACGTTTGCGCCTAAGGATGTCAAGTTTCTTGCCACGTTTGCAGCTCCGCCAAGTCTATATTCGCTGCTAAGGTATTTTAATACCGGAACAGGAGCCTCAGGAGAAATTCGTTCCATATCTCCAAACCAATACTCATCCAGCATAATATCGCCAATTACTAAAATCTTCTTCGACGTATTAAATTTCAAAGGGAAAGTGCTAATTTCGGGAATCATTAAAATAACCTCTCTGATATTTAAATATTAATTAATAAGCTTTTTTCTTGACAAATAAGATAATCTTTTTGATAGCGCTAACTACATCTTCTACGTCTTTTTCGGTAATATTTGCTCCCATCGGAATAGAGAAAATTTGTCTACCAACCTTTGTTGCAATTGGAAAATCAGCCTCTTTCAAAGAGTACTTATCTTTATAATATCTTTGCTGATGAAGAGGCAGATAATGAATTCCCGTTCCAATATTTTCGTGCTTTAAGGCATCCATCATAAAATCTCTTGAAATGCCTTCATCGACTAGTTTTAAGATAAAGAGGTGATAGGATGGTCTTCTCCTATCGAATGAGTACTCAATAGGTTCTATTTCGTCAATTTCTGAAAACCTTTTAATATACATATTTGCAACTTCATCTCTAATTTTCCAATATTTCTCTATCTTTTCTAATTGTTTTATGCCCAAGGCCGCTTGAATATCGGTCATATTATACTTAAAACCAGGCTCGATTACCTCATAGTGCTTAAAACCTTCAGAAGAGTATCTCTTCCAGGCGTCCCTCGATATTCCATGAAGAGAGAGAATTCTTCCTCTTTCATAAAATTTGTCGTCTTTTACTACAAGCATCCCACCTTCAGCAGTAGTTATATTCTTGGTGGCGTAAAAGCTATAACTGGAAAAATCGCCATAATGAGAAATTTTTTCACCATCCCATTCTGTTTCAATAGCGTGAGCAGTATCGTTAATCCAAATTAAACTGTGTTTTTTCACAATTCTATTAATTTTTTCAATATTACAAGAATTGCCAGCCATATGAACAGATATTATTGCCTTAGTGTTATCATTTATTTTTGATTCAATTAGATCTTCGTCAAAATTGAGATCTGACTCTTTTATGTCGACAAAAACAGGTTTTGCACCACAATGTTCAATAACATTTGCGCTTGACGCAAAGGTTAGAGTAGTTGTGATGACCTCATCGCCCTTCCCAACTCCAGCAAGCGCAAGAGAAAGAGAAAGACCTGCTGTACAAGAATTTAAAGCAATGCAATTTTTTGAACCAATATATTCGGAAAAACTCTCCTCAAACTTTTTTACCCTTGGGCCAGTCGATATCCAGCCAGATCTTAAAGCGTCGACAACCTCAGCAATTTCATCTTCTTCAATTCTTGGCTTACCAAAAACTAAAAAACTCTCTCTTTGTGGTTTTCCGCCTTCCAATGCAATCTTATTCAAACATTCCTCCTAATTTTTCTATAGAAATCCGATAAGAAATAGATTATTTACTCTCTATTTAATAACGATTTATATATATCAAAATATGAACTTAACATTTTATCAAGCGAGAAATTTTCAATAACGTGATTTTTCCCATTCTCGACTAACTTAATTATACCTTCATCCTTACTGTAAAACCTAAGAAAAAATTCTTTCATAGAAGAGTATATTGACTGAGAGTCAGGATTAATTAGAAATCCCGTTTTGTTGTTGATAATTATCTCTCTTGTTCCAGCGATATCAGTTGCAATTACAGGAACCTCCATCAAGAGTGCTTCAATTAAAACTGTTGGCAAACCTTCCTTTTCGATCGAAGAAGAAACATAAAGATCAAAAGAGCACAACAGCTCAACCAAATCGTCTCTCCTGCCAAGAAAGATCACATCACTTTCAATTGCCAAATCTCTTGCCAAAGATTTAAGCTCAGTAAACAGCTCTCCATCTCCCACTACCACAAGAGAGATAGCTCTATCTTTAAAATCTTCTTTAATTTTCTTAAAAGATTCAAAAAGGATCTTGTGCCCCTTCATTGCCGACAACCTTGCAACAATACCTACACAAAATGTTTCGGGGCTAATGCCAAGTCTTGATTTGGCCTGATCTTTTTCAATTCTTTTAACAAAATAATCATCAAAGTTAATCCCGTTGTAAATTTGGCAAATATTTCCAGAAAACCCTTTTTTTACCAAGTCTTCCTGAACAGATTTCGAACATGCCACTACGACGTCCGAATTTAAAAAATACTTTATAGAACTTACCTTTTGCGCGCTCGAAACAACCCTTACATTGGAATGTTTTTTTGCCATTCCTGCATAAAGGGCAGCTCTTGAAAGCTGAGAGTGAACGATATCTATCTTATTGCTCTTTATAATATTGATAAGCTTAAAATACGAAAATGGATCAAAAAAACCTTTAAACTTAATAGGAATAATGTTAAAGGCTGGCTTTTCAGCCAGCCCAATTCTGTAATCATTTAGAAAGTCATACGTATAACCAGCATTCGGCATAGCTACAATACTTTCTATTCCAAACTTTGACAAGCCAGACACAAATTTTGCGAAAGTTTTCTGCCAGCTTAGCTCGCCTTCGTTTAATAGATGTAAAACCTTCATAATTTATTTAAGATCACGCATTGAAAATATAAATATCTCTTGAATTGCAATCCAGCATCAATCAATCACAAAATTAAACATTGGATCAATATTTCATATTCTCAGGTCTCGGTTCCAGGGTCACAGGCACATCGATAATCTTGCCCGATCTAAACAGGGTAATATGAACCACGTCTCCAACCTTGTGCGTAAGAATGATATTTGGCAAAGAATAGACATCAACCTCAGTATTATCAATCTTCAAAATCACATCTCCTGGAAGTATTCCAGCATGCTCTGCAGGAGAGCCAGGCATAACCTTTGCCACATATACGGCTGCATTTTGTTTAATGCCCATCTGGCTTAGCTGATATTGATCTACTGGCAGCATATCAATACCCAAATAAGGATGTGTCACCTGATGATTGGTTATTAGCTGATCCAAAATATTCTTCGCAGTATCAATTGGAATTGCAAAGCCTATACCCTGCGCATAAGGAATTATAGCAGTATTAATGCCTATTACCCTTCCATTTATGTCTACCAGAGGCCCTCCAGAGTTTCCTGGATTAATTGCGGCATCTGTCTGGATAAATGGACCAGCGCTGTAAGTAGATGTTTGAACCTTTCTATCAAGAGCGCTAACAATTCCAAGAGTCACTGTGCCCGAAAAGCCATAGGGGTTACCTATTGCAATAGCCCACTGTCCTAATTGGAGGTCAGAAGAAGACCCCAGCTGTGCAGCAGGAAGCCCGGTGGCATTTACTTTAACCACAGCCAAATCTGTAACAGGATCGGCTCCTAAAACCTCTCCATCAAATTTCCTACCATCAGAAAGAGTCACCTTCACTTTGGTAGCGTTTGCAATTACATGGTTATTGGTGAGAATCAAACCATCGCTCCTAATAATAACACCAGATCCAAGACCTTCCTCAGGGATAGGTTTCATTGGAATCCCAAAAAAGTCAGATATTGGATTCTTTACATACATTAGGGTGTTTATCTGTACAACGCTTGGCATAACCTTTTTAACAGCCTCTACAACAGGAGAGTCAGTTGACATATCGATAGCTGCCACCGCTGTAGAGGGTGATACCTTTACAGGCGGTCTAAATGCTGGAAAAGCCCATATAGCACCAAGGACAAGCATACCTCCAAAACACGCTGCAACAAAAAAGAAGATAGACTTTGCAAGCATTTCTCTAAATTTATTTCCTTTTTGCTCGTACATAAAAACCTCCCTTTTGGATATTCTGAAAATAGAAAATATTTTAAATGTTATATATTAGAAAAATATTATAATTATTTAAAACTAATCTTGTTTATCGCCATCCTTACTATAATCAACCTTTTCATATAGATCATATCCTGTGCCAGCAGGGATCAGTCTCCCTATTACCACATTCTCCTTCAATCCTCTAAGATGGTCTACCTTTCCTCTAATGGATGCCTCGGTCAATATCCTGGTAGTTTCCTGGAAAGAGGCAGCAGCAATGAAGGATGAGGTGTTCAAAGACGATTTTGTGATCCCGAGTACTGCATCATCGGCCTCAGGCGGAACTTTGCCTTGGAGTATAAGGTCTTTGACCACCTTTTCAAATTCGCCTCTATCGACGTATTCGCCTGGCAGCCAATCAGAATCACCGTCGATTCTTATCTTCACCCTCTTAGTCATCTGTCTGACAATAATTTCAATGTGCTTATCGTGTATTGAAACGCTTTGGTCCTTATATACTTTTTGTATTTCGTCAACGATATACTGCTTGACCGCATCAATCCCTCTGGTCTTTAAAATCTCCTGTGGGTAGAACTGACCCTCTGTCAAAGGATAGCCTTTTTTAATAAACGCACCCTCAGACATCTTGAGCTGCGTACTTGCAGGGGCTATAATCTCTTTCGTCTCATCCAATCCTTCAATTATTATTTTAATTGGATCTGGATCATTGTTTTCAAAGATATGAACAATTCCATCAATTTCTGAGAGGATTGCAGCATTTTTTGGTCTTCTTGCTTCAAAAAGCTCCTCTACCCTTGGCAGACCCTGGATAATATCTTTTGTCTTCATTGCGCTCTCCCTTAAAATAGGAGAAATTGCTACTAAAGTAGTGTTAGTCAACTTGGCGCCATCTTTTATAAACAATCTTGAATTCTTATTACAAGGGAAAAATTCACCTTGATAAATATATATATTGGTAACCATCTCGCCCGTTTCAGAGTCTAAAACAGGTTCGAACTTAGGAATAATAGCCATACCCAAAACTGGGCTGGTAATGCCTTCTGCGATTTCTTTACCTACCACAACTTTTTCTCTATCTTTTATTTTTATATCCAGGTTAGCGTTTACCTTTATCAATATTGGTTTCTCTTTTGTATATAAAACCTCACCATTTTGAGATGCAAAGGTAATAACATTATCCTCAGACATTTTTCTTTCCTCAAGAGGCATTGTGAAATAAACACTTATGCCCTTGCCTGATATCAAATATTCGTTTTCTTCATCTTCCTCAGCTAAAAGATCGTTTTCTTTTACAACTGCGCCATCTTTAACGCGTATAAGCATGCCTCTGTTTACAAAAGATTTAAAATTGGACTCACCCTTTACAGATATATGCCCATCCGAAATGGCAATTGTCGTTTCTTCGTTGTCATTTAAGAACGAAAATGTCTTTAGGCCATCGAATTTTACCGTTCCATTGGTCTTTGATCTCTCTATGTTCTTACTCCTATGGAGTGCGACCCCGCCAGTGTGAAATGTTCTCATAGTGAGCTGAGTGCCAGGTTCTCCTATGGATTGAGCAGCAATAATGCCCACAGCCTCGCCAATCTCAACAATATTTCTGGTAGCCAAGCTCCAGCCATAACATTTTTGACATACTCCATGAGGAGTTTTACAAGTCAAAGGAGACCTTACAGCCACCTCTTTTATTCCAGCATCTACAATCTTGTCAGCGATAGGAGGAGTTATGAGCGAATTTCTATTTACTATTAGCTTACCATCAGCATCATATATGTCTTCAGCGCTAAATCTACCAATAATCCTGTCTCTTAATTCCAAAATTACTTTTGGCCCTTCAAACATATCAGAGACTATTAAGCTTTCTTCACTACCGCAATCCTCTTCTCTCACGATTATTTCCTGAGCGACGTCAACCAATCTCCTGGTAAGATATCCTGAGTTAGAAGTTCTCAATGCAGTATCAACCAAACCCTTTCTTGCACCGTATGTTGAAATAAAATATTCCATCATATTCATGCCTTCTTTAAGGTTTGCTTTTATAGGTATAGGGATGATTCTCCCATGTGGGTCTGACATAAGACCTCTCATTGCAGCCAGCTGCCTTACCTGATCTATGTTGCCTCTGGCGCCAGAATTTGCCATCATAAACACAGGATTTCTTTCACCCATACTCGTGTTCATTCTGTCTTTAATCTCGTCAGTAACCATGTTCCATTTTTCTCTTACTTTTGAATCCTTTTCCTCTTGAGTCATAACGCCCTCAAAAACAAAATCTTCGTATTTTTTTACTTCTTCTTCTGCCTTCTTAACAATATCTTTTTTCTCATCAGGGACGACGAGATCGTCGATTGAAATAGATATCCCCGACTCTTTTGCATACTTAAATCCCATATCCTTTAAATCGTCAACCAGCTTTACCGTTCTGGTAAGCCCGATATCCTCGTAACATTTCCTTACAATATTTGCAACCTTTTTCTTGGTAAGAGGTTCTCTATAATAAGGCCAATTGTCTGGAAGAGCTTCATTAAAAAATATTTGACCTATGCTCGTTGACAAGAATTCATTATTAATTTTAACTGCAATTCTGTCAATAATGCTAAGGGAAAATTCATCAGGATTTACACTATTTATTTGATATCTTGTAATAGCGTCCTCTTTGTCTACAAAGAACAAAAAAGGCTTTCCAATCTTTATTTTACTAATACAGGTAGTCAGGTACCCATTAGCTTTTTCACAAAAAACGTCAATCTTTTGGGTCTCTTCAATCTCACCCTTCTTAAAGGCGTCCATTGCGTCTTCTTCACTTCTAAAGTTAGAATTTTTATCAAAACTTGTCAGATAGTGAAGGCCCAAGACCATATCTTGAGATGGCGTAACCAACGGCTGACCATTGGCAGGGGACAAAAGGTTGTGACTTGCCAGCATCAATATTCTTGCTTCAGCCTGGGCCTCAAGAGATAGAGGAACGTGAACTGCCATTTGATCTCCGTCAAAGTCCGCATTGAATGCCGTACAAACTAAAGGATGAAGATGAATAGCTTTTCCTTCAATCAAAACTGGCTCAAATGCCTGAATGCCCAGTCTATGAAGCGTAGGAGCACGGTTAAGAAATACAGGGTGTCCTTGTATAACCTCGGCAAGGATATCCCAGATTACACTTTCACCTCTCTCCAGCTTTCTCTTTGCGCCTTTTACGTTCCCAGTCAAACCTCTCTCAATCAGTTCATGAATTACAAATGGCTTGAAAAGCTCAAGAGCCATTTCTTTCGGCAATCCACATTGATGAAGCTTAAGCGTAGGACCTACCACAATTACCGAACGCCCAGAATAGTCGACTCTTTTTCCCAACAAATTCTGTCTGAATCGCCCTTGTTTTCCCTCAATGATATCTGAAAGAGATCTAAGAGGTCTATCGTGAGTCCCAGTAACAGGTTTTATCCTTCTCTCGTTGTCAAAAAGCGCATCCACAGCCTCCTGGAGCATCCTTTTTTCATTTCTGACTATTATTTCAGGAGCGCCCATATCAAGAAGTTTTTTTAACCTATTGTTTCTATTGATAACCCTTCTATAAAGATCGTTTAGGTCAGAAGTGGCAAACCTGCCTCCATCTAACTGAACCATTGGTCTTAAGTCAGGCGGGATAACAGGTATGGCTTCTAAAACCATCCATGCAGGATTGGCACCAGATTTTCTAAAAAATTCAAGAACTCTAAATCTTTTTATCATCTTAAGTCTTTTTGGACTTTGAGAAGATGTAGAGACCATATCCTCTTTAATTTGCTGGCTTAATTCTACTACGTTAATAGACTCCAGCGCCTCTTTAATAGCTTCAGCACCCATCTTTGCAACAAAATAATCCTGACCGAAACTATAAGTATAATATTCGTATTCATCTGAAGTAAGAATTCTGCCAGCTTGCAGTAAGGTATTTTTTGGATCGGTAACCTGATAATTTCCATCATTTAAATACTCTACCTCAATTGCAGACCTACCAAGTTGTTTCAACCAATATTCGTATTCATCTTCCGATAGAGTCTTAAACTTTTGTAAGTCACTATCCTTAGGGTCTAAAATTAGATACCTTGAAAAATATATTACTTCTTCAACTTCCTTGTTTGAAAGCTCCAAAACAGATGCAATATAGCTCGTAGTGCCTTTAAAATACCAAATATGAGCAACAGGGGCTGCCAGGTCAATGTGCCCCATTCTCAATCTTCTTACCTTTGATGTGGTAACCTCTACTCCGCATCTATCACAAATTGTGCCCTTATATCTTGGCCTTTTGTACTTGCCGCAATAACACTCATAATCTTTGGTAGGACCAAAGATTTTTTCACAAAAGAGGCCGCCTCTTTCGGGCCTCAGAGTTCTATAGTTAATGGTTTCAGGCTTTTTTACTTCTCCTTTTGACCACTCTCTTATTTTCTCACTAGAAGCAAGTCCAATCTTAATACCAACAAGCTTGGAAGATGTCTTCTCTTTAATTTGTCTTTTATTATCATCAATTTCAACAAAGGGTTCCAATCTGTTTCCTCCCTTTCAAATTTAATCGATCAAACCTGTAGTAAACATTTTTTATATTAATATTCAATGTTTACAGTCTTTAAAAGCGGAAGCATATTATCGTCATCATCCATATGTTCCAAATCAATAAAATTGCCATCTTGATGCATAAGGGTTATGTCAAGCGCTAATCCCTGAAGCTCTCTGACAAGCACTTTAAAAGACTCTGGCAAACCTGGAGTTCCCAGATTTTTACCCTTTATAATTGCCTCCATTGCCTTTGTTCTGCCAGTTATGTCATCAGATTTGATAGTCAGTATCTCTTGCAGCACATTTGCAGCGCCATAAGCCTCCAGCGCCCACACTTCCATCTCACCAAACCTCTGACCTCCGAACTGAGCTTTTCCTCCAAGAGGCTGTTGAGTTATTAGCGAGTATGGACCAGTTGATCTTGCATGGATCTTGTCATCAACAAGGTGGATGAGTTTTAGCAAGTACATATATCCCACTGTGACAGGAGACAAAAACGGATCGCCAGTTCTACCATCATACAGAGTAACCTTTCCGTTTTTCCCAACAAAGGGCTTAATCTCTCTGGCTTTGTCCAAATATTGCTGGATAAATCTCTCAGATGCCCTTTCTCCAAATGACTCGTCAAAAGGCGTTGCTTCAAATTTATATTTGACTTCTTTATCCTTGCCAAAATTGTTAAGTATTCCAGCCGCAAGTCCCAATTGTTCTTCAAGTATCTGACCTACATTCATTCTTGAAGGTACGCCCAATGGGTTCAAAACGACGTCAACTGGAGTTCCGTCTGGCAAATAAGGCATATCAGCCTCAGGCAAGATCTTGGATATGACACCTTTATTACCGTGTCTACCTGTCATCTTGTCGCCCACAGATATCTTTCTCATCTGCGCAACCGTTATTCTAACCTTTGTAGTCACTCCCGGGAGCAGATCGTCGCCATTGTTCCTAGAAAAAATCCTAACATCTATTACTTTGCCTTTTTCACCATGAGGAAGCTTTAGAGAGGTATCTCTCATATCCCTTAATTTATCTCCAAAAATTGCCCTTAATAATCTTTCTTCAGAAGGAGGCTCCACATCACCCTTTGGCGTAAGCTTTCCCACAAGATAATCTCCAGCATTGACTTCTGTGCCAACCACAATAATGCCCTGTTCATCAAGATTTCTCCTTGCTTCTTCAGAGACATTCGGGATTTCTCTCGTTATTTCCTCATCGCCCAATTTAGTAGATCTGGCCTCAACTTCATAGCTCTCAATGTGTATAGAGGTAAAAACATCCTCTCTTACAAGTCTATTGTTGATCAATATTGCATCTTCAAAGTTATATCCGCCAAATGGCATAAATGCTACCAAAACATTTTTGCCAAGTGCCAATTCACCTTTATCGGTTGCACAGCCAGAAGTTAGAATTTGACCCTTCTTGACCTTGTCTCCAGCCCTTACAAGAGATTTTTGGTTAAAGCACGTTGCGTTGTTTGATCTAACAAATTTCATTAATCTATATTCTTTTGATGTACCATCATTAAAATCTATAAGTATTTTTCCACCAGCGGCAGTCCTTACCGTCCCATCCTTATCAGCAATGTGAACCATACCGGAATCAATTGCTGCTACCATCTCCATACCCGTGCCAACCCATGGCGCCTCCTCAATAGCAAGAGGTACAGCCTGACGCTGCATGTTACAGCCCATCAAAGCACGGTTTGCATCGTTATGTTCTACGAAAGGAATTAAGGAGGAGCTCAAGCTTAACATCTGCTTGGGAGAAACTCCAATATAGTCAATCTTATCAGGTGAAACCTGCATGAATTCACCGTTATACCTTGCTACAACAGTGTCGCCTTTAATCTTTTGATTTTCAACGTTTACGTCTGCAGAAGCAATATATAGGTTTCTCTCCTTGCTAGCGGTAAAGCTTTCGATAATATCAGTCAACTTACCGTTTTTGACCTTTCTATACGGCGTCTCTAAAAATCCATAGTCATTGACCACAGCATAAATAGTCGGTGAGCTAATCAATCCGACATTGGGGCCTTCAGGAGTCTCAATCGGGCAAAATCTGCCATAGTAAGAAGGGTGAATATCTCTTACTTCGAAACCAGCTCTCTCTCTTGTTAACCCGCCAGGTCCGAGAACTGAGATCCTTCTCTTGTGAGTAAGCTCTGCAAGAGGATTTGTTTGATCCATATATTGCGATAATTGACCGGTACAGAAAAACTCGCGCAAGGCTACTGTAAGCGGACCGCTATTTATAACATTGCTAATTTTTAGCTTTGTGGTACCCTTGTACAAAGACATTCTTTCGTGAATCGCATGTTCCATCCTATAAAGACCTTCTCTAAATTTCTGTCTTACCAACTCGCCTACCAGTCTTACTCTTCTGTTCTCAAGATGATCGATATCATCCAGCGTGCCATCTCCATAATGAAGGTTTACAAGATACTTAACAATTGCAAGCATATCCTCTTTATGTAAAACCAAACAATCTAATGGAACTACATCCATTAGACCCAATTTTTCATTTATTTTTAGACGTCCAACCTCACCAAGATCGAATCTTCTTTTGTCAAAAAATCTATTGTTTATAATGCCCTTAGCTGCCTCAGGATTTGGTGCTTCTCCAGGTCTAATTTTCTTATAAAACTCTTGAAGGGCCTCTTCTCTGTTTTGTGTGCCATCCTGAGCGAAAGTGGCCTTTCTAAATTTGTCATCTACAAGGGCCTCTTCAATTCTTGATTGGTCAATTCCGCAAGCTTTTAGAAAGATAGATACGGGCAATTTCCTTGACTTTTCTATTCTAATCCATACAGAACCATTTGAAGGCGCCTCAAAATTTATCCAATTTCCCTTAACAGGTATTACTGTACCTAAAAACGTTTTCCTGTCCATAAGGTCTTTGTCTTCTTTAAAATAAACGCCAGGAGACCTTGTAAGCTGGTTTACTATTACCCTTTCTGATCCATTCACGACAAAAGTTGCCCTTTTTGTCATTACTGGCACTTCACCCAATAAAACCTCAGATTCGATCACTTCTTGGCTTTGTTTGTCAAGTAGTCTTAACTTAACCTTGATCTGGGCTTCATAAGTCTTGTCCTTGATTCGGGCCTCCTCTTCAGAAAATTTTGGTTCTTCCAAACGGCAGGAAACAAATGTTAATTCATACCTGTCACCTGCATCCACAATTGGGAAGTAAGAACTCAATTCTTCTTCAATTCCAAACTGAAGAAATCTCTCATAAGATTTCTTTTGAAGATCTAAAAGATTTGGTACAGGAGCTTCGATCCTTTGTGTTTCATTTGATCTTTCACCCGCATATTTTATGCGGGGCTTAACTAATACGTCTCTCATAAATACACCTCACAAGACAAGTTCTTGCATCACAGGAAGAAAAAAGATAAAATATAAACCAATTAAAAATAGCACTTTAAAAAAATGAAATCCCAAAAACAAGGAAAGGAATCAAAAAAATGATAAGTTGGCAGCAAACTGGAATGATAATAGCAATTCTTTTGATAATCCTTGGACCAAAAAAGCTTCCAAAAATTACACAAGAATTCGGTAGATCTCTTGGAAATTTCAAAAAAGAAACACAAGAAATCAAAGATCAGATTGATATAACCAAAGAGATCAAATAAGCAAGGAGTAGACTCCAACCAAGCCATCATTCTTTAAAAAGAAAATCCAATAAAAAATAGCAAATTTTAATTAATTTTTGAGGCTCTATGTATATCCCTCCTATAAGATTAAAGAGTGGTGGGCGAAGTAGGAATCGAACCTACGACCCCTTGCGTGTGAAGCAAGTGCTCTACCTCTGAGCTATCCGCCCAAAAAAAGTGCAAAAGTGAATACTAACATAAAAATAAATTATTGTAAATACTATAAAATTTCAAGCCATTCATCAGGATGGGGATTCTCAATAGAAGCTACCAATATCCAGGCATTTGTAGTTTTGTCCACTATGACCATCAGAAACGGGTGATCAAAATTCACGTTGTCTTTAATACTTTTGTCAAAAACAGTTTTATTTATGCCGTTTTCATCAACTTTTAGAAAGTTGTCAGAAATTTCGTTTGACACAAAAGAAAAGTTAGCAACGTTAAACATTCTCTTAAAGTCAGCATCATTTTGGTTGAAAGGTGAGCCGACACCAATTCCCTTGAATTCTGTTATAAAGGATTTCTTATATTCAAGATCCATTTTTGGTAGAATAAGATCTAATGATTTTTTCTGGAATTTCGAAGACCAATCAAAATAATTTTCACCGTTCATATTCCTGTAGATGTTCATAAGAGTCTTGGTGCCCTTTGGAAGGAAAAATACCGCTTCCAAATTAGGATCTGCCAAATCGACTTTTACAGCTTGAAAGAAATTATTCTCATAGTAGTCAAAATTGCCAGATGTCTTCATATAAAGAGCCTTAGTGGTCTTACCGTTCGAGAGATAAAAATCACCCTTTTTAGTAAGATTTTTTGGGAATTCATTTTTCCAGGCAAGCTTTGCGTAAGTAACGTTTATCAAATCCATTATGGTGTCTTTGTCGACATCCTTTTTGCTAATGATGTTTGTAACCTGGCGATCAGTAGTAGATTTAACCCAACCGTTTATTGCAGATGGTGTATATTTGTCAGAAAAATTTATATAAGTAAGGTCGAAACCTGGGTAGAAAGATGTTATCTTTGTCATAAAATCGGGACTAAAGGTATAGCCATTTTGAACCCAAAGAGAAGACCTGGTATAGATAAACATTTTTTTGTTATATTCATAGGGTTTTGGATTTACAGTCTTCTTCCAAAAGGAATTTATATCAGATTCACTATATCCATTAAGCCCCTGTACAAGATTTATCTGATCAAGAGTAGAACCTGCAGCACCATTCGAAAGAGCGCTTAGGGATTGGCCCAGACCAGTCGGTGAAAAAATAACGTTGTTATCGAATTCATGAGTTCTTATCTCATTCATTAAATTTATTCCGAAATCTATATTGCCTTTGACCATAGCACTCTCATCTGCATAGGAAAAACAACTTGTTGAGAAAATAAAAAATAACATTGAAAGAGCAATAAACAATTTTTTCAATAAAATCACCTCTTATAAGATAATAACAAAAAAAACAAAATTTTTAAACCCTCAAAATTTAAAAACTTGCGCTATGCTTTTGGCTAAGTCAGAAATTAATATTAGACAACTTTAAATTATTTTTTTGAACCCTTAAAAACTCCGTCAAACCAATATCCCTTATCAATTTTGCCATTAGCGTAGACCATTGTACCAAAACCGTGTCTTTTTGACTTGTCCCATTCGCCATCATATCTATCGCCGTTTGAATGCTCTAAGACACCTTTGCCGTGCCAAAAATCTGAGTCCCATTCGCCTACATAATGGTTTTTGTTAGTAGCAAAAAATTCTCCAAAACCGTGTCTCTTATCGAATTTCCATTCTCCGTCGTAGACATCTCCCCTATTGGTTACAAACTTACCTTTGCCGTGCCTTTTACCATCTTTACACTCGCCCTCATATCTATCCCCATTTGGCCATGTTAGGACACCATTTCCTTTAAACTCGCCTTCTTCGAATACGCCTTCATATTTTCTTCCATCTAAATTTTTCAAAATTATAGTACTATAGAACTTCCCATCCCTCCATTCGCCATCGCATTCTAAACCATCGGATAAGATCATCTTTCCCTTGCCATAAAATTGATCATCTCTAAATTCTCCAATAAATTTACTCTTATTGGTCCACTGAAATGAACCCTTACCGTGCATCATATTGTCTTTTATCTCACCGAAATAAACCCTTCCATCAGGCCAAAAAATTGTCTCCTTACCGACAAACCTACCATTTACAAATTCAACCTCATAGGCTTTGCCATCAAAGTAAACAATGCCGCCACCTACAATCTTGTCAGAGTCAAATTGTCCTTCAAAAACAATGCCGCTCGAATAAAATAGCTTCCCCGCGCCGCATCTTTTGCTCTCTTTCCACTCTCCTTCATATTTATCGCCATTTTTATAATAAAACTTGCCCCTGCCTTCATATAAATCATTCTTCCATAAACCTTCATATTTAGTTGCATTATGGTAGTACATAGTCCCATATCCATTTTTCATTCCATCTTTGAAATACCCCTCATACCTATCGCCAGTCGATGAGGTAAATACTCCCTGACCTTCCCACTTGTCTTCTTTCCATTCTCCTTCATATTTATCGCCATTTGACCATATATATATCCCCCTCCCGCAAAAATGGTCGTCTTTATATTCTCCTTCGTAAATGCTCCCATTGGGCCACCTAAAGACTCCCCTACCGAATTTTTTGCCACGCTTCCACGAACCTTCATATGTCCTACCATCAAGCCAGAATTCTTTCCCTTGAACCATTTCGTCGTCTTCCCATCTGCCTTCCAGCTTGACGCCAGCCAAAGGACTGGAGTCCAAAAATCTGAAAACACCATTGCCATTTCTTAGGCCGTCTTTGAACTCGCCTTCATATGACCCCTCTCCTTCATAGAAGGCCCTCCCCTTACCGTTTATCTTTCCATCCTTGAACTCACCTTCATATCTATTGCCATTTGGCTCTATAAGAATGCCAAATCCATTAGGTATGCTATTTAGTAAGTCTCCCTTATATTTTGAACCATCCTCGAAATACTTCCAAGGATCTATTTTTTCCTGGTTTTCAATTTTATCTTTCTTTTTATTAAAGACTCGGGCAATCGGATCAAAAATACCCACATTTTACCTCCATAACAAGCGATTCATAATTATTATTTTTATCTACAATTTCTTTGTTATTGCCTCTTGCAAACCCTTAAAAGACTGGTTGTCTGGATCTAACGAAAGAGCTGCGTCAATATCCTTTTTTGCATCCTTATATCTGCTAAGCTCATATTCATAGTATGCCTTTTGAAAGTAATAATACTTGTTTTGTGAAATAGATAAAGCTATATCGACATCATCTAACGCCTTTTTCTGCTGTTTCATAGAGTCTTCAACTTTTGCTCTCATAGCATAATAATCGCTCTGATTTGGATCGAGAGATATAGCAAGATTTAGGGCTTCCATAGAACCTTGAAAATCGTTTAAGCTATAGAGTATATTTCCCTTAAGAAAATAAAGGTCAGACTTTTTGCTATCAGTTTCTAATGCTTTGTTGGCGTCTGCCAGAGCACTTTTATAATCTCCTTTCTCAAATTCAAGACTTGATCTAAATTCAAGAACTTGAATCGAATTAGGAAACAATGTATAGGCAACATTGATAGTAGACAGTGCATCATCAATTTTATCACTATTTTGTTCCAATGAAGCCTTAAATAGAAAGTATTCCAGTTTTGGTTCTAATTTAATGGCGCTATCAACGTCTTGCAAAGACAGATCGTATTTCTTCTCCAAATAATAATCAATCGCCCTGCCAAAATATATTTGTGAATCTTGATTATTTGCCTCTATTGCTTTCGTATAAAGGTCTATAGCAGCATCCATATCGCCAGAATTTTCCTTAATCTTCGCCAAACCATAATAAGCGTCACTATTTTTAGGGTTTAACAAGATGGCTTCATTGAAATCTTTTGACGCCTCAGCCGTATCTGCGTCAACGTAAAAACACTTTCCTCTCAAAGTCAGAAACTTGTCGCGTAAGGGGTTGTTTTCGTCCATCTGCATAAGCGCCTTTGTAAGCTCAATCGAACACCCCAATGCATCGTTAGCCTGCAATTTTTCTTTTGCCTGATTATAAACTTCATCTAACCCAGCAGCATAAGACACTGCAGTAATAAGCAGCAAAAATAAAATTATTAGAAATTTTTTTATAATCATCATATTTATTTTATAACATTAAGAGCCCTTTTAGTACGAAATTGAAAACAAGAAACAATAAAACAATTCAGTTGGCACTCAAATGCGATAATTGATATAATTGAGACAAAATTTAAAAGGAGGCAATTATCATAAACTTTTTTGGCAGTCTAATTAAACCAATTGTTCTCTTTGTTATCTTTGCCCTATTTGGATTGCTTACAGAAAAAGTTATATTGGTAAGACTGTTAAGGACAAAACTTGCTAAAAACTATTTGTTAAAAATTACAATCAAATCTTTCAATTGGATTTTTTCAATATTTTTTATTGCTATAGGCTTGCATATAGCACTTTATAATTACCCTTTTACCTACCAACACTCTTTTCTAATAAACAAAATTTTTACTTCACTGGAAATATTTATAGTTTTTCTGTTCATAGCCAGAACATCTTCAAAGATTATCGTTCACTATTTTTCTAAAAACGACAGTGTCTTGCCTGCTACCAGCATTATATCGAACGTAATATTTATAGCTGTCATATTCTTGGGCATATTGGTAATCCTTGAAGGAATTGGAATTTCAGACGTGCCAATACTCACAACTTTTGGAGTGGGCGGCCTAGCGGTTTCCCTTGCGCTTCAGGATACTCTATCTAATTTTTTTGCAGGCATTCATATTCTGGCATCGAAAAAGATTCAGCCAGGAAATACAATAATTCTTGAAAATGGTCAAAGAGGCAAGGTTACAGATATAAATTGGAGAAATACCACTCTTTTAACTCCTGATAATAATATGATAATAATACCAAATTCAAAAATTTCTACCTCAATAATCACAAACTATTCTTTTCCAGAAGAAAATTTTAGCGTTAGCTTGCAAATAGGCATTTCATATGACAGCGATCTTGATGACACAGAAGAAAAAACAATAAATTTTCTTAAAAACTTTGTTCAAAATACACATGGGTGTGTTAAGGATGTTGACCCAATACTAAGATATCAAAAATTTGATAATTCTTGCATTACTTTTTCCATATATCTCAGAGTAGAATCTTATCCCGATCAATTTATAGTATTACACAAACTGATCAAGTCAATCCATAAGTTCTACAATGAAAATAGAATAGAAATACCATATCCGATTCAAAATATTATCTTAGAAAATTCTAAGAACCTCAACAATTAGCTTTATTTTTAATTTATTCTGAAAAGACTAACTTATTATTTTGTTGTTATAATAGAATTTAACCTTGTCACGATTCTTAACTTTATCTTTAGTTAAGCTTTTTGAATTTTATATAAATATATGATATTATTACCTAATAATGTTTAAATAAATTTATAAACTTTTAAGGGAGTAAACGGATGAATAAGATTGATATTAAAAAAAGGCTTCCAAAAACCAAGAAAGGCAAGATTGTCCTTACCGTTTTAATTGTAGTATTAATAGCCTTATTCTTCTTTGTAAAGAAAAAAATAGAAGTTATGCTCACTCCTCCAGCAAAGCCATATTCTGTTGTTGTGAACGTAGCCGTAGTAAAATCTGGCACCCTGAAGGCTTCTCAAAAGTACCTTGGCGATTTTAGGCCAGAAAACGACGCTCTTGTTACTGCCAAAGTAAGCGCAAAGCTCGACTACATAGCCAGTGAGGGCACTCCAGTAAAAATTGGCCAGGTAGTTGCAAAATTAGACTCAAAAGATATCCAATCAAATATCCAATCCCTTGTATATAACAAAAGATCTCTTGAGAGCACATTAAGTGGTGCATATTCAGAAATAGAGGCTGCAAACACCCAGTTTGCAAACGCAAAGAATAACCTCGAAAGATATCAATATTTATATAAAGTAGAAGCAGTCCCAAAGGTAGAGCTTGAAACAATGGAAAATAACTATAAAGCGGCCGAAGCTAACCAAAAGACTGCAGTAAGTCACCTTCAGAGTATCCAGGAAAGCATAAAAAGTGTCGACTCCCAGATTTCATCTCTTGAAGACTCCCTTACTTACAGCGTAATTACCTCGCCCTTCAACGGTTTTTTGGTAAAAAAATATTTTAATGAAGGCGATACTGTAGTACAAGGGAAGCCTATATTAGAAATTACTGGAGGAGAAAGCTCTCTGGTATACGTAAATGTACCTGTAGATATTTCAAGAAATGTTAAGACGGGCGATACCGAAACCCTATCCTACAATGGTAAAACTGCTCAGGCAGTAGTAGATGCAATACTCTCAAGCTCTGACAACAATCTTAATATGATAAAGCTTAAACTAAACAACAACCCATTCAACCTTCCTGCCCACACAATGGTTGACACATATATCTATACAGGAAGCGCTCAAGGCTTTATAGTGCCAAATGATTCAATTGTAAAGTCGAATGGGAGAACCTACGTAATAGTAATCACAGACAAAAATCGTGCGAAATTTGTAGACGTAAATGTACTTGCCCAAAACGATAAAGAAAGTTGTGTAAACGGCGCCCTTACAGACAACTCAGAAGTGGTCACAGGAGAGAATTCACTTCTCTTAAGAATCTATGAAAACCAACCTCTCGAAGTGGTAAAAGAGTAGAATATGCTGAAATGGTATATTACTAGACCTCATTTTATATTTTCAATACTTATAATATTCGCACTTCTTGGCGTGATAGGGTTTTTTAACATATCCAGAGATCTATTCCCGCCTGCTGATAGGCCTCAAATAGCAGTAGTGGTGGTTGAGCCAGGAGCCTCTGCAAGGTATGTTGCAGACCACGTAAGCGCAGTTATAGAAAGAGAGCTCTATACCCTTAGCAACATCAGAAGGGTATACTCCACCTCCAACGACGGATTTTGCACTATCACAGCAGAATTTAACTATGGGAAAAATATCGGAGAAGCTAAGACAGACGTCCAAAACGGTCTTTCTAAGGTAGCCAATCTACTGCCAAACGATATCCAAACTCCACAAATATACGAAGTTACATCCTATTCTCAGCCTGTAATTACCCTCTCAATATCTCCAAAGGAGGGTTCAAGTCTGTCAATGCCCGATGTAAGATATATTGCCGAAAATCAGATAAAAGATGAAATATTAAGAACTGGCAAGGTAGCAAACATTGATGTTTTCGGCGGGTATGAAAAGAATATAGAGATAAGATTCGACAATGCAAAGCTGGCATCCTTAGGTCTCAGCGTCCAAGATGTCGTAAACACTATACAAAAATCAAACAAAGATATCCCCCTTGGCATAATTATGAACCCGAATTCACAATATACCTTTAAGGTGCTTACAGAAGCCACCAATCTTGATATGATAAGAAATTTTCAAATAACGCCTGGCGTAAAGTTACAAGACGTAGCCAGCGTAGATTATGACTATTCTCCTCCTACATCCTTCTACCACGGAGATGGTCATCAGGCAATTGCTGTTGCCGTCCAAAGGCCTTATGGCGGAGCAGTAATGACGACTATCAATGCGGTGGAAGACGTATTGCCCAAGCTTAGAGCACAATTTCCACAATTAAATATTCAAGTAGCAGACACCCAAAAAGAGCTCGTACAGCTCAGCAATGACAACATGTTAGAGGCATTAAGAGATGCGATAATATTCACCGCAATTGTAATATTTTTATTTCTTGCCGACTTAAGGCTTACATTAATCAGCGCAATATCGATACCGTTTGTATATCTTGCAACCATAGCAATAATGTGGGTGCTAAATATAGGCTTCAACACAGTTAGCTTAACTGCTGTAATCTTAGCTCTTGGCATGCTGGTAGACGACGCAATTGTAATATTGGAAAATATCGAAAGACATTTCACCCAGCTGAAGGAATCTCCATTGGACGCAGCTATAAATGGTACAAAAGAGGTTATGCTTGTAGTCTTTGGGGGCACCCTTGCCACAAGCGTGGTGCTTTTGCCACTAATGTTTGTAGGTGGATACCCTGCCCAGATCTTCATACCCCTTGCGGGCACTTTGTTAATTGCAATAGTAGTTTCATATTTTGTATCGATTACGCTCATTCCAATTCTTAGCATAAAAATGTTAAAAGCTAACTCAAAAAAATCAAGACTCGAGACGAAAATTAATAACATTATGGACTACTGGCTCAATCCATTTAAACAATTTTATGTAAACGCAGTGAAATTTTTAATTGATAACAAAAAAATGAGAATGCCCTTGACCCTCCCTCTCATACCTCTTTTAATGCTTAGCGTTGGTATAATAATACCTACCATAGGCAGAGATCTTATGCCACCAATGGATACAGGCATTGTAAAAGCGAACGTAACCTTTGACAGCAATACTTCTATTTTAAAAGTAAATCAAACGCTTTTTAAAATAGAAAAATACGTAAAATCCCTTGGCGATGTAGAAATGATGTCAGACGCCATAGGCTCAGAACCAGGGGTTCTGACTGTCTCAGCAGGCCCTCCTCAAGTAGCCGTTATGACAATTCACTTTGTAAACAGGTTCAAAAGAAGTGCAACTATCTGGCAATTGGAAGATAAGATCAGAAATTATATTAGAACCCTGCCAGATGTAAAGTATGCAGACGTGTTTGACTATGGCGCTACCCCTTTATCGTCTATAAAAGCCACCCTGGACACTACCATCTATGGAGACAGTGTAGAATCGGTCAATAGAGCTGGCAATGTCGTTATGCAAGCCATGAAAAACGTCAAAGGTTTAAAATCTTATTCAAAAAACTGGGATATGGACAACCTGGAATACGTATTTAAGATTGATCACTTGAAAACTGCATATTATGGAACTACTCCATATGACGTAGCATCTCAGCTCTCTGCTGGAATACAGGGAGCCACTGCATCAATCTTTACCGTTCCAAATGAAACTGGATATTTGATAAAGGTAATACTGCCCACATCTTCAAGAGAATACGTAAACAGTTTAAAGAGTTTTTTGATAAAGACTCCAAAGGGCTTTATCCCTCTTGAATCTTTTGGGACTTTAAGCACAATTTATGAACCCACGATTATTACCAGGGAGGCAATGAAGTATACTCAGGACGTAATGGGATATCGCTCTACCTTTCCTGTTACCCACATTATGGAAAGCTTTACGCCAGCTCTCCAAAAAGCCATAAAAGATAACAAGGGCAAAGTAACTTCTGATGTAGAATTAAAACAGACTGGCGATATCACCACAATGATGGACTCTATGGGAAGGATGTTTAAAGCTATATTAGTTGGCTTCATTCTTCTTTATCTGGTACTCGTTCCAATATTTAGATCGTGGCTCAATCCTCTTGCTATTATGGCAGCTATACCTCTGTCAATAATTGGAGGCGCATGGTCGCTCTTAATAGCTGACAAAACCATGTGTCTACCAGCTATCATGGGTTTTGTTCTACTTTCTGGTATAATCGTTAAGAATTCTATATTGATAATTGATTTTATAAAAACATATCTTGACAATGGTTATGGTATAGAAGAAGCGGTATTACAAAGTATCCACATAAGAACCAGACCCGTTATGATGACCGCGTTGGGAACAGCAGTTGGCATGATTCCAATAGCTATGCAGTGGGCAATTGGGCTCGAGAGGCTATCGCCTCTTGCAGTAGTTGCCATTGGAGGCTTGATTTTTGGAACGTTCTTAAGCCTTATTTATGTTCCATTTTTCTCATATTTTTTGACAAAGAAGGGTTAATATTAGATCTATATTAGATGAAGAAAAATATTTAGTTTACGCAAGGGCAATAAGAAGTATTGGTCAGGGCACACTTCTAATTGACTTTCCTCTATATTTACACCAGATAGGCTGGGGTGCTGTTTCTATAGGCGCCCTCTTTAGTGCCAGCCTGTTTATAAATGGTATGCTATCATTTCTCTTTGGCTTAACTGCAGGAAAATATGATAAGAAAAAGTTCATCTTAGGATTCCAAATAGTTCTTATAATCTGTGCAACAATTGCCCTTTTTACCTCAAACAACCTACTTCTTGGGGGCGTAGCTATAATCGGTGGTTTTGGCAGAAGCGGTATGGGCGGTTCTGGTCCATTTGCGATAATAGAGGTCTCCTGGCTAAATGACCTGATAAAATACAGCAGGAAATCAGCGATTTTTAGTCTGAATAACTCTTTAATATTTTGTGGAATGGGCATAGGAACAATGGTTGCAACTATTCCTGAATTTCTATCAAAAATTATTGTTCCAGACCTTGCATTTAGACTAGTCTTTCTTACCATAATATTCTGGAACATAATTTGCTTTTACCTTATCACTAAAGTAAAGAGCGACCCTATAGCTCAAAACAATAGTATAGATAAAGACTCTGAAGAAGAAAAAAAGATTAATAAAAAAGAAAACAGGAGCTTAATACTGCTTTTTGCAATAAATTCGCTCAACGGTCTCTCTCTTGGTTTTATAATGCCTCTTTTGCCCTACTGGTTTAAGCTCAAATTTAACAGCAATGCATTTGATCTTGGAATAATATTTACAATTTCACTATTTATGACTTCTCTTTCAAGCATCTTATCCATATATATTGTCAAAAAACTCGGCGCAGCAAAAACTGTTACCTTTATGAGGTTTGGCGGGCTTATGTCTTTGTTGTTGATGATCGCGTCTCCAAGTTCACTATTAGCAGGATTTTTTTATATGATCAGATCCTTTTTGAATAGAGGGAATATAGGCGCCAGACAAGCTCTTGTCGCTAATATTACCAGAACTAAGGCCACCCTGGCACTGAGCATAAACAACTTCTCTCAAATATTGTCACTATCAATTGGGCCATTCATAACTGGAATATTTTTTGCACACAAAGACTATACCACCCCATTTATCATAGGTGCAGCATTTCAAATACTCTATCTTGTATGTTTTTATATGTTTTTCAAAAAATTTGAGGTATAAAAATTATAAAAGAAATTTTAACAATTCTATATATATGTACAGTGGAAAAATCTTTTAATTAGTTATATAATGCTTATATATTTGTTTATAACGCCACATTTTAGGGGAGAATGTTATGAGTATAGAGAAGCCAATGTATAGGATTTCAAAGTTCGTTGCTCCCGAATTCATATTTGGAACTGACTCTATAGATTATGTAAAAAGATATATTAAGAACTTTTCCCTCACATCGCCCATTGTAATTACTGACTCAGGGGTATTGAAAGTTGGCTGGGCCAAAAATATTTTTAAGCAACTAGAAGAAATTAATATAAATTACTGTATATTTGAGAATATCACAGAAAATCCAAAGGACTACGAAGTCGAAGAAATTGCAAAAGTTATAAGAAATTGTGATTGCGATTCTATAATTGCAGTAGGTGGCGGAAGCGTAATAGACGCTGCAAAGGCAGCAGGCATAATGTGTACAAATCCGGGCTCTATAAGAGACTACGAGGGAATTGATAAGATCGTGCATCCAATGCCTCCAATAATTTGCGTGCCTACAACCTGCGGCAGCTCAGCAGATGTGTCGCAATTTGCAATTATTAAGAACACTGATGAAAAATACAAAATGGCGATAGTCAGCAAGTCGCTAATTCCTGACATATCAATAATAGATCCAAAAACTATGACAACCTTGCCAAAAGAGCTTTTGATAGCCACATCCCTTGATGCATTGACGCACGCAGTTGAATCCTACGTATCATTGGGCTCATCTCCCATTACCGATATGTTTGCCCTAAAAGCCATAAATCTTATTTTTGAAACCCTTCCAAAAGCAGCCAAAGATCCAAAAAATATCAATTACTTAGAGGATCTAATGCTCGCAAGCCTTATGGCAGGAATGGCTTTCTCGAATGCCAGTCTGGGAATGGTTCATGCCATAGCGCACAGCATAGGAGGGTACAAAGATATCAGGCATGGAACCTGCAACGCCATACTTTTAGACAGCGTAATAGGATTCAATTACCCATATGCGGCTTACAGATACGACAAAATTAGTGAAAGCTTAGGGTATGACTTAAAAAATCTAAAAGAAGAAGACAGAAAGAAACTATTAATTGAGAGCGTTATCGATTTAAAGAACAAAATTGGGTTTAATATTACATTAAAAGATTTACAGCTAAAAAAGGGTGAAATAGATATAATCTCAAGACATGCAGTAAACGATCCTTGTATGCTAACAAATCCAGTTATGCCAACTTTAAAGGAGGTGAAAGAATTCATTGAGAGAAATAGCTAAAGAGCCATCATTTATTGAAAGCATTAGAAAACAGCTAATAGGTTTAGGAGAAGATTCCTCAAAAAAAACATATTACGGCGAATTAAGAGAAAAAATTCAATATCTTGAGCGCTTCAGGGCTCTTCTTGACAGCTCTACAGATATGATCTTTCTTATAAACTTCTCAAACAAAAGGCTGATTGACGCAAACCTTAGCGTAATAAAAAATTTGGGCTTTAGCTTAAAAGAGTTAGAAAAGATGTCAATTCTTGAATTCATAAATATTAATGAAAGCGAATACTTAGAAATTTTTGATTATGTTGTCTCAAAAGACTTTACAAAATCTATTGTTACCGAGTTAATATGCAAAGACGGTAGAAAAATTCCCGTAGAAATTACAATAACATCAAAAAGGTTTTCTTCTCAGTGGTATTACATTATAATAGCCAGAGACATTAGTGAGAGGATTGCCAAAGAAGCTGAGATAAGAGGCAAAGAACTCCATTACGCAAAAATTCTGGAAAATATATCAGACGCGATAATGGAGCTCTCAGATGACTTTAGGGTATTGTCAGTAACCCCATCGGTAAACAAGATCTTGGGATATCACGATTATGAAATCATAGGCCACTACTTTTATGAATTCGTAGAGGACCAAGACCTTGAATCGGTAGTATCAAGTTTTTCAAATATTGTCAAAAATGTACACATTGACTTTAGAATAAAAAACAAGAAAAATAGCCCAATTGTAGTAGGCGCAAGCATATCAAAGATTGTAGGAGAAAAAACCGCATACGTTTTAAGCCTGAGAGATATATCTAAAATTTCAAAAATCAATAAAGATTTAGAAGAGAAGGAAAGACGCTTCAGAGTTCTCTTTAACAGCATAAGCGAAGCAGTTCTGCTCTTTCCCATTCCAAAAAGAGGACAATTTGAAAAACTTGTAGAGGTAAACGATATCACCTGCACATTTTTAAATAGAAATAAAGAAGAAATTTTAAATCTAACTATAGAGGACATTATTACCCCAGGCAAAGAAAAAGAGGCCCTTATTGAGAAGTTAACCTCAGGAGAGTATGTCAATGGCGTTCAGGCAGAGTTAATTAGCAAGGGCTCCCAAAACATCTGTGTGGAGATGGACATAAAGAAATGCCACATAGGAGACCAGGACATGGTTTTGCTAATAGTCAGAAACGTCACAGAGAAAAAACTATTGGAAAATAAACTAAACTATCTTGCTTTTCACGATCACCTCACAGGATTGTCAAACAGAACGCTTTTTTCTGACAGAGTTCACTATGAAATCTCAAGAGCAAAAAGGAACGGAACATACTTAGGAGTAATGTTTTTAGATCTTGACAGATTCAAAGACGTAAACGATTCTGAAGGGCACCAAATAGGAGACAATCTCCTGCAGATAGTAAGCGCAAAGCTTCAGGAAAGAATTAGAGAAACGGACATATTAGCAAGGATGGGTGGAGACGAATTTGCAGTTTTAGTGCCAGATCTAAAAGACAAAAGCGAAATAAGACCATTAGCAGAAAGAATTCTCCAATTATTTGAAGAACCATTTACGGTCAACGGCCATTCTTTTAAGCTGGGTATAAGCATAGGAATAAGCACATACCCATACGATGCCAAAAGCTACGAAGAGCTTCTAACCAATGCAGATACTGCAATGTACAAGGCAAAAAATTCAGGAGGCAACAGGTTTTTATTCCATTGTGAAAACAATCTTTAAGCTAAACTTAATAATATTTATATTGCTGCTATTTCAGGCTAACGGCCTTTGTTATGCGGATTTTAGCATTGATAATTACAGATCTGAACTAAGTAGCGATATATTAATGACAAATATTGAAATCAACAATTTCAATAAAAAGATTAAGGGCATCGTTTCCCTTAGAACCTTCAAAGATAAAATCTCAAAAACAGAATTAGAAAAGCTCATCTTCCAAAACGATGACTACTTTCCTCTATACATAGATTCAACCTATTACGAACACCAATATTTCACAAACAATATCGTTATAAACGATATGAATACCATAAGATACGCAATTACGTTAAAAAGAGTAAACGTAAGAACCTTTCCGACATTGTTGAAAGCTACCTATAACTCCGATTCTTCTGGCTTCGATCAGTTTCAAGAGACAACCTTTGAAATAAATGAACCGATATTGGTATTAACTGAGGACAAGAGTCAATACTGGCTATTCGTTCAGGGCAAGAATTATAATGGCTGGATCTTAAAAAAGGACGTCGCATTTTTCCAGAATAAAAAAGACTTTACAAATTACATAGGTTCGCTAAACGCTAATTTTATAACGACTACTTCTTCGAAATCGAGATTGACGTTCGATACGGGAGAATATCAAGATGTAAATATGGGAATCAAATTCATATTGCAGGAAAAGACACCAATAAACGGCTATTGGAAGGTAGAGGTGCCTATAAGAGATAAATCAGGCATAGTTAGCTTTGTAACGGGACAAATCCCAACTTCTGATGCAGTTTTTCAATATCTGCCTTATACGAGAAAAGATATTATAGACCAGGCCTTTAAAATGCTAAATCAACCTTACGGTTGGGGTGGAGAAAATGGTTTTCACGATTGCTCATCTTTCGTTCAAGATATCTTTAAAACCTTTGGTTTTACCTTCCCAAGAAATGCAGACATTCAAGAGCTGCTACCTGGAAACAGGTTTTCTTTCAAGGACCTTGAATATAATGAAAGATTGGATATCATAAAAAGACTTAAACCTGGAGCGCTTCTGTTTATGCCCGATCACGTGATGCTCTATCTTGGATATTTTGATAATTCTGCCTATGTAATTAACGACATCACATCGTATTACCAAAACGGCTATCTTGTAAGGGACTATAAAGTAGCAGTTACTGATATAATTAGTACAAGAAGGGCTAACTCTAAAAGCTTTTTAGAGTCTTTGACTACAGCAGTTGAAATACCATAAATTTAACGAGGTGATAAATATGAAATTTTTAATTTTTATAACAGCTTTCTTGCTATTTTTTGCCGCATCAACTTCAGCACACGCAGAAGAGATGAATAATACATATTTGCAGCAGATAAATCTTGATGTCCAGGCAGACTCCTCTATATATGTGCCAAAGGGCACGGGAAAAGTTACCGATAGATCTATGGGCGACGAGGACCTTTCCAAGTTCTACGATATAATAAAATCAGATTTCAACTCTCATAACGTAGGCATCAATCCCAATAGCAATATCCATCTAATAGTAACGGTAACTGATGTAAAAAAAATTCCGCAATTTAGCTTCGGACTATCGGGAGGTAAGTCTTTCATAAAGGCGAAAATTGTCCTCTTGAAAGGTGAAAACGTTATAATTACCGACTCTGTATACGGCGAAAGTAGCTCCTCCACTCCAATTTTCAGAACAAACAATCCCTTTGAAGGAGCTATGAAGGAGGCATCAGCATCAATTATGAGAAAAATATTGCCAATAATAATCCCAGGATTTCCAACAAAATAGCGTAAATATACTTACTCTAAAACCAGATGATTTTTATCTATTGATTTACCCATTAAAATAGCTGTTCTTGATAAACGCTTATTAAGTTTGATGGGAATATAGTTTGAGCTGTGACCGTACAACCAGTTCTCATCTTCGCTCTCCCATAAGGGATCTGATATACTCTCACCTATAAATCCCTCTAATATCTTCGACTGAGAGAACCTTTCGGTTATCAACTTTTGTCTTTCTAAAAGAATCTTTCTATCGAGCGGTTTTAGATCTGCTGCTATAGTTCCTTTCCTTGAGGAAAATGGGAAAGAGTGAACCCTTACAAGAGGAAGCCTCTCAAGAAAGTCGACTGTCATCTGAAAATCTTCATCGCTCTCAGTAGGATAGCCTACAATTATATCGGTAGAAACGAGAAAATCATTTCTTGTTTCTTTAATCTCAAAGATTTTGCCTAAAATCTTATCTAAATTTGTAAATCTTCTCATAGACCTCAGAACATCAGGACTTGCACTCTGTAGAGAAATATGAAGGTGCGGCTGTAATTTACCTGTGTTAGCCATTAAGTCTACAAATTCTTTGTTCAGAAGTAGAGCTGGATAAATAGATCCAAGTCTTATCTTGATATCTCTATTTTCGATTAATTTAATAATTTCTTTCAAAAGCCAAACTATATCAAGTCCAAAGTCATATCCCCACAACGCTACTTCAATTGCGCTCAAGACTATTTCATTCACATCCTGGATCAAAGAAATCTCTTTTCTTATATCTTCAAAGGGTCTTGATTTCAATGGACCGCGCAAAAATCTTATAATACAGTAAGAGCATTCCCTACAACATCCATCTCCAACTTTAAGGACATATCTCTTTCTGTCGTGATAATTCGAACTATGAACGTTTCTGCTCAATAAATCGCTTAACTCTTTGTTGTCAAAGAAATTTACTCCTGGAAAAATTTTCTTCAAATCCTCAGATATTGAGGCAGCACATCCAAGAAAATATATATCTTTATTAAGCTTAGTAAATTTTTTCAGCATCCTAACGGAATCTTTTTGAGCATTTTCTGTCACCGCACAGCTATTTAGTATGATTACATCGGATAAATTAGCTGATGGTTCATCCACACAGTCAGGAAAGAATAGATCTTTAAATTTGGAAAGATCTGCCTGGCTTACCTTACACCCTAATGCAAGAGAAAAAACCTTTTTATTTGATGTCATTTGACAGATAAAATAAAATACTGCATGCAGCCACGCTTGCCGTCTGCACCCTCAGAATCCTTTCGCCCAAAGATGAAACGTATGCCCCCTTTGACTGAAGGTATTCTATCTCGCTCAAAGAAATCCCGCCTTCAGCACCGATAAATACCGATAAGTCTCCAGAAATATCAGATTTAAACAGCTCTTTAATTGATTGATTCGAATTTTCCCAAAAAACCAGCATCTTGCCTGTAAAAAGCGCATCCGGTATCTTAAAGAGTTTATAGGGCCCCAAAATTTCTGGAACCACTCCCCTGCCTGCGAGCTCAGCCGCTTCTTGTGCAATCTTTTGCCATCTTTTTATCTTATTTAGAGACACCTCTCCATAAGAATTTCTCTCACCATATACCAGAACAAATTTCTTAACACCAAGCTCTGTACACATACGAACTATCTCACTGCATTTGTCACCTTTTGGCAGAAACTGAAACAGCGTAATATTTAGCTCAGGCTCTTTTGCGTCAGATCCTTCTCCAAGAACAATTTTATCTAACTGAACTCTCGATCTAAAAACGCTCCCTGCGCCATCCAATACGATGACAAGATCGCCATCCTTTAGACGAAGAACCTTGAAAAGATAATGCCTTTCGTCTTCTTCTAGCTCGACAAGATCACCTGCTAAAAAATCTTTTATTCTTTCTTTATTTACATAAAGCCTTGGTTCAGACACTATTTTTTGATTTTTTTCTTAATTTTTTTGAATATATTATCCTTCTCCTGATGTTCTCCTCTCAGTTGGGCAAGCTTCAAATACAGCTCTTTTTCCTCATCGCTCACCTCGGTTGGAGTTTGTATAACCATTCTCAAGATCAGATCCCCTCTTACTCTGCCGCCCTGCTTAGGCAACCCTCTTCCTCTTATCTTAAATTCTGTATAGGGCTGAACTCCGGATGGTATTTCATATTCAGAAAAGCCTTCCTCTGCATCAGGCGTATAATATTTTATTTTTGTCCCAAGTACAGCCTGCGGGAAACTTATAGTCGCGGGGTAAATAAGATTATAACCATCTCTGATAAATCTTTCATCGTTTATATATCTAATTTGAACATATAAATCTCCGAATTCTTCTCCATAGGAGCCTGCATTTCCGCCCGATCTGACTTTAAATATCTTCCCCTCTTCGCTAAATGGGGGTATATCAATCGATATCTTTGCCTTTGAAACCTTTCTCCCCGTTCCCCTGCAATGAGGACATGGATCTTCAATCACAAAACCTTTACCATTGCATTCTGGACAGTTATAAGTTTGGTAAACGTTTCCAAGAAGTGTCCTTCTTGATGAGGTAACCTGCCCTGCACCGTGACACACCTTACAAACAGTTTTTTTGCCGCTTGTAGAACCTTTGCCTTCGCATTTTTCACATCTTTCATATCTGTCATATTCTATTGTCTTGCCAGGAGCGCCATTTATGGCTTCAAAGTAGGTCAAGCCTACCGCAAGCTCTCTGTCTTCACCCCGAAAACTAACAGTCCTTCTTGCCCTTTCCTGACCTGCACCAAAAAAATCACCAAAAAAGGTTTCAAATATATCAGACATGCCGCCAAAAGGATCAGCCATCTCCTTATCAGTGCCAAATCTATCATATCTAGCTCTCTTCTCAGAGTCAGAAAGAATCTCATAAGCCTGTGTAAGTTCCTTAAATTTCTCAGCACATTCTGGATCGTCTTTATTCACATCAGGATGAAGTTCCTTAGCCAGCCTTCTATATGACGATTTAATTTCTTCAAATGAAGCCTCGCGAGAAACTCCAAGCACAGAATAAAGATCTTTATTATTAGTTCTCAATCAAATAACCTCCTCAAAGCATTGGATATTTTATGTGCATAAGAATCAAGCAATTCTACTACGTACGGGTACCTTACGCGCGTAGGAGAGATAAGTCCTATAAAACCTACTACTTTATCAGCATAATAGTATGGTATCTTAAAAAATGTAAACTCCCAAAATTTTGGATCTTCATTTTCTTCTCCAATAATAATCTTAATTTCTCTTTTTTCCCAAGGATTCTCAAAAAGTTTTTGAAC
This sequence comes from Thermodesulfobium sp. 4217-1, assembly GCF_039822205.1. Classification (NCBI taxonomy): domain Bacteria; kingdom Pseudomonadati; phylum Thermodesulfobiota; class Thermodesulfobiia; order Thermodesulfobiales; family Thermodesulfobiaceae; genus Thermodesulfobium; species Thermodesulfobium fumaratoxidans. The sequence goes on along the minus strand of NZ_JBAGBW010000002.1, from coordinate 98,873 downwards.
AATTCTATCCTCTTCCTCCAACAAAGCTACCAATATATCAAATTTTTCCCTATCAGAAAAGTCAGGGAGATTGAACATCTTCATACTATAATAAATATAAGCCTTCTTGTCAGTAGCTTTCCACAAATGTTCTGTAACGCTCATCAATATTTGCTTAGCTTGAGCAGAGAGATTAAAAACAGGAGCAAAAACCGAATCAATTTCAGAATTTATTTCGCTTCTATTTTTACCCAGTATTTTGCTCTTTATAAGAGAATTTATAACAAGTGCATCTTCATCTTTTGAAATATCTATATTCAAAGAATATGTAAAAGTAATACCTCCATCAAGGAGCAAAAACACAATACATTGTCCCCTTCTCACGTAAGAAAGGTGAAAGTCCCTTACACAAAGCTCCAACAACAATGGATGAGATACTATTGCAATGCCAAGAGTCTGACTTGAAAGTTGTTTGGCAATATTTTTTAGAAATTCATCTATCGGGTTCTCACCAGTAAATTCATTTTCAGTTTCTATCATTTGGCTTGAACGATTTTTTGACCACTCCATTAGAGAATCTACATAATACCTATAGCCAACACAAGACGGTATCCTGCCTGATGAGATGTGAGGCTGGTTTAAAAATCCCTCTTCTTCAAGATCTGCCATGTCGTTTCTGATGGTGGCAGGACTAACCCCCAGATCAAACCTTTTCCATACCGTTCTTGAAGCTACAGGTTCTGCAGTATGAGTATAGCTCTCAACTACAGCCCATAAAACTTTTTTCTTTCTTATAGAGAGGTAATCATCAGAAAATTTGCCTTTCATAATTACTTAAGTCCTCTTTCTTAAATGTTTTTATTTCATTCCATATATATTATAATACAGTTATGATTTAAGAGTTAATACTTAAATTTATAGTGGTTTTCTTAGAATCCTGAAATTTTTCGATTAAAAATATGCTTGTTTGCAGATAAAATTTATTCACATAAAATTAGCCGAAGGGAGAAAGAGATGCCAAGAAGAAGTGACGAGGTTACAAAGGGGATCGAAAGAGCACCGCACAGATCACTATTTTATGCAATGGGTTACACAAAAGAAGATATGTCCAAACCGCTTATAGGAGTGGTAAACGCATACAACGAAATAATACCAGGCCACATTCACCTTAAAACACTTGTAGAGTATGTTAAAAAGGGAGTTAATCAGGCTGGTGGCGTACCCATTGAATTTCCTGTTATAGGAATCTGCGACGGTATTGCAATGGGTCATGACGGGATGAAGTATCCTCTTGCTTCCAGAGAATTGGTAGCTGATTCTATTGAAACTATGGCTCAGGCGCACAAATTCGATGGCCTTGTTCTCCTTACAAATTGTGACAAGATTGTCCCTGGTATGCTCATGGCTGCCGCAAGATTGAATATCCCATCAATCATAGTTTCAGGCGGACCAATGCTTGCTGGGAGATTTCAACAAACCGATGTGGATCTCATCACTGTTTTCGAAGGTGTGGGTCACAAAACACGCGGGGAGTATGACGATGCCACGCTTGAAGAACTTGAGATGTGTGCATGCCCAGGATGTGGCTCCTGCTCTGGAATGTTTACCGCAAACACTATGAACTGTCTTTCAGAAGCCTTAGGGATGGCACTCCCAGGAAACGGCACAATTCCCGCAGCATTTGAAGGCGAAAGAAAGAGGCTGGCAACATATGCTGGAATGAAAGCAGTAGAATTAGTAAATAATAATATTTGTCCAAGAGACATACTTACTTCTCAAGCATTTGAGAATGCAATAGCAGTAGATATGGCTGTTGGTGGCTCTACAAATACAGTGCTGCACCTTCCAGCCATAGCTCACGAAGCAGGAATAAAGCTGCCTCTTGAAATATTTGACCTTATATCATCAAGGACACCAAACCTATGTAAAATCAGCCCTGCTGGAAAGCAACACATACAGGATTTAAATGAGGCTGGCGGAATCAGTGCTGTAATGAACGAGCTTGCAAAAAAGAACCTTATAAACTTAAATAATATTACAGTTTCAGGAAAAACCATCGGAGAAATTATTAAAAATAAAGCAGTCAAGAGAAGGGACGTAATTAAGCCTATTGATGAGCCATATTCTCAAAGCGGAGGTATAGCTATACTAAGAGGGAATCTTGCCCCTGATGGCGCGGTGGTAAAGCAATCAGCAGTAGACAAAGAAATGTTGGTTCACGTTGGACCTGCAAGGATCTTTGATTCTGAGGAAGAAGCTATGAAGGCGATATTGGCTGGGCAAGTAAAATCAAAAGACATATTGGTAATTAGATATGAGGGACCAAAAGGCGGACCAGGCATGAGAGAGATGCTGAGTCCCACATCAGCAGTTGTTGGAATGGGGCTGGGCAAAGAAGTAGCACTTCTTACCGATGGAAGGTTCTCTGGAGGCTCTCGTGGTGCAGTAATAGGGCACATTTCTCCTGAAGCAGCCGAAGGTGGACCAATTGGCCTAATAGAAGAAGGCGATACGATAGAAATAGACATACCCGCCAAAAGGATTGAATTAAAGGTTGACTCTCAAACCCTGGAAAATAGAAAAAAGAATTGGTCGCCAAAACCGCCCAAAGTAAAGTCGGGCTATCTTGCAAGGTATGCGAAACTTGTAACCTCAGCGAACACTGGAGCGGTATTCAAAGACGACTAATAGATAGACATATTTTCACAATTAAAGTGCGCCTGCATTGTTTAGTGACAGGCGCACCCGATTAATATTCAGTGATTATGGTTATATTTAGCTAATTTTTTCTACGCTTACGTCCTTCCAAAAACCCTCTAAGTTATAATAGTCCCTCTCCATTGGAGAGAATATGTGTATTACTATGTCTAAAAGATCTACTATAACCCAGAGCCCTTCATTATATCCAGAAACTCTAAAAACATTTCTGCCAAGCTCTTTGCACTTTTCTGCCACACTATCAGCAATTGCCTTAACCTGTATTGGTGAGTTTCCAGAAGCAATTATAAAATAATCGCATATTATAGACCTCTCACCAATAGAAAGCAGCGTAATATCTTCACCTTGTTTGTCCTTGATACAATTTACAATTTCACGTGCAAATAATTTAGAATTATTTTTTTCCAAATAAGACCTCCAAATTTTCTTTTTTACAGTAATAATTCCATGCGTCAATTGACACAGGATGAAGCTCTTGATTGTTGTCCATTAGATATTTGAAACTATAAGTAAAACACCACAAAAAGACCTTGTCAATATCATCAGGCAAAATCTTGCGCGCATTAAGCAAATCCTCATCTACATGCGAGCCTTCAGTTATAGCCAATTTATCTGCCATAAAAAGCGCTGCAGCCATCTTGCCCATATTCGGAGCACCCGTTGTATGAAGACAAATTGCCTCATATATCTCCCAATCAAACACATTTAGCCTATCTATTAACCAGTTTGCCGCAACCAGACCATGAAGCAAGATGGGCCTTTTTTCATCTAAAGGAGAGATGTTTATTTTATATTTCTTAGCCTCGCTATACATATCTTCAGGAGCCAGACCCCTTGCAGTGTCGTGCATTAAAGCTGCTACATATATCCTCTCTACATCCACATTCATAAAAGATGCAATATACTTCGCCTCTTCGGCAACTGCCATAGTATGATGAAACCTGTAGGTATTCCCGAGCCTGTTCTTTACAAACTCAATAACCTTTTCTGTCAAAGCACTTCCCTACCTTTTCAAAATTTATTTTTTCTGTTAAGATTATAATACTTTGTTTAAAATAAAGGAGGCGAAACAATGTCAAAATTTTGCGCAATTTGCGGTAAAGGTCCATCCGCAGGAAATAATGTAAGCCACTCAAATAGAAAAACACGCCGTCGCTTTTTGCCAAACCTTCAAAAGATAAAGGTAAACCTTGAGGGCAGCGTAAAAAGCGTTTATGTTTGCACAGGCTGCATAAAGACGAACAAAGCAGCAAGAGCATAAAGGGGATCAATGCAAATTATCCCCTCCCTTTTGGGAGTTCTGAGCGCCTGTAATTTCTCCGAACGCATCAGCACTGTTATACACTCCTTTTAGCATCTGTTCGAGCTCACTCGGCTTGTAAGAAGCGTTAACCGCTGTGGTTTTATCGATCTTTTTATCCTGAAACAATTTAAATAAAGCTTGATTAAGAGTACTCATAGAATTATATTGTCCATTTTTTATATCAGAATACATATCGTCCAGTCTTGCTTCTGCAATTAAGTCCTTTATATGAGGGGTTACCACCATCACCTCACAGACAACCACCCTACCTTTATTGTCTGCAGTGGGCAGCAGAGTTTGAGACATAACTACTTTTAGCGTCTCAGAAAGCCTCAGTCTCACAAAGTGCTGCTGATCTGCTGGAAAGGTATTCACAATTCTATCCACTGTAGAGTAAGAATTGTTTGTGTGAAGGGTAGATAAAACTAAGTGTCCTGTTTCAGCAGCTAAGAATGATGAGTTAATGGTCTCCTGATCTCTCATTTCACCAATAAATATAATGTCTGGATCTTCACGAAGAGCATATCTCAAAGCCTCAGGGAAGCTTCTTACATCCACACCAACTTCTCTTTGAATAATGTTTGATTTTTTATCAGTGAAAACATACTCTATTGGATCTTCAACAGTTATAATATTTAAGCTTTTCAAGGCATTTAAATCGTCAACCATAGATGCCATTGTAGTAGATTTTCCAGAGCCAGTCGGTCCCGTGACAAGAACCAAACCCTGTCTAAACTTTCTAATCTTTTCTATGACGTCAGGCAAGGATAGCTCTGCCCAGGAATAAGGATTCATAGGCAAGATCCTTAATGCAATACCTATCGTTCCCCTGTTAAAATAAATATTTGCACGGCATCTTGATTTTCCCTCGTATGTAAAGCCAAAATCAAGACCGAGCTCTGTAAACATTCTTTTTTGCTGATCTGGAGTTAGCAGTTGTAATATTATCTTTCTTAGCTCCTCATCCTTAAAAAAAGGCAATGAAGAAATTTTTTCAAGTTTTCCATGCACTCTAAATACTGGATAAGAATCGTTTTTAAGGTGGATATCGCTCGCTTCCAGCCTTAAGGCCTCATCAAAAACCTGAGCAAATAAGGGATCAAATATCACCAGTAGGCACCGGTAAACCAGCCAATTTGCTTAATAGATAGAGATATCCATCTTTGTATTTCATTGGGAAAAGTCCTGACATGTCCTTTTCACTTACATTAAATTCTCTCTCTATCTGCTTTTTTGGAGGCATAATTTTGTCGACTTCATAGTATCTTCTTACATAATCAATAATCTTCCAGTGAATATCTAAAAGCACAATCTTATTCTCAACTGCTACAGCTTCAGCAAAATCCTTTGTCCACGAAGAAAAATCCAATAAATTGCCTTCCTGATCGATCTTAAATTCCTTATCTTTAACCTTAAATATCCTCAAAAAACCACCCCACAAATTGTTTTTTTTATTATATCATAAATTTTCGAATGAAATATTTGATTTAGATCAATTTATAAAATTGCATTTGATTTAAAATAATAATATGTTTGCTAATCACATTTAACTTGAGGGAGAAAAAAATGAATCCAGAGATTCTAAATAAATTTCCAAAGAGCTTTTATGTTCCAGATGGTATCTTAAATCAGTTGCAGCTGAAATTGCTTTCAGATTTGTCCTGCGATGGATATGAGGTAATATTATCAGGAAACTCATCGGTCACTATTCCAAAAGTAGATGATACAACAAAAGAGAAAATGAAAGAGGCAGGATTTTTGGACCTGCCGCATATGGAAAATAAGGTCTTCTACGCTCAAACTTGTCTCTCGAAACCATACTGTCCTATGTCAAGACAAGATGCAAGAAGTCTATCAAAAAAGATAAATGAAAATTTCTATGGAATTAATACTCCCGCAAAAGTAAAGATATCTATTAGCGGCTGTCCCAATGGGTGCAGCGAACCCTTAGTGAGAGACATTGGGTTGATGGGCTATCCCACAGGATACACATTAACCGTTGGCGGCTTCGCTGGAAGAAATGGCGGTATAGGCGAAACAATTTCAGTAAATTTAAATGAAGAACAAGTGGTAGAGAAACTAAAAAAATTGTTTTTTGTCTATAAAAGCCATGCGAACGAAAAAGAAAGATTTTATAAATTTCTAAGAAGAGTAGGCTTAGAGTTTATAAAAGAAAAAATGGAGAGTGCAGAGTAATCTTCACCCTCCAAATAAAATTATAAATTAATATTCATCCCATGAAATATAAGGCTTCTTCATATCAACCATAGAATTTACCATAAGTTCAACAAGACCGCCATAAGTGAGATTAAACTTGTCCTTGCACTTATAGTGCTCAAAAAGGTCCCTAATGGTTCCCTTGCAATTTGAACATGGCGCACAAACATATTTGGGAATGCCAGGATCCAACTCTTCTTTGAAAGCATTTAAAATCTGATTTAGCTTAACTCTTGAAGATATCTTGTTTCTCCACTGCGGAAAGTTTAAGCCCTGCATAATTGCAAAGCCAGAACCTCCGCCGCAACAATAATTATTGACCCCATTTGGATGCATCTCTCTCCACCTTGGAGCAATAGCGTTTAGTACATTCCTTTGCGGCATGACTATTCCCATATTCCTTACCATATTACAAGGGTCATGAAGGGTCACGGGAAAGTTATTCTTTGAAGGATCGAATTTTATCGCCCCGCTTTTGTAAATTTCCCAGAACAAAGGCAAGCAAGACTCTCTTGATAGCTCAGAACTGGCAAGATCTCCAGTTAAGATTCTATCTCCGATAACGCAAAATGCCTTTGTAGAGTGTCCGCATTCGCCGATAACTATCCTTTTAACTCCAAGATCCTTGCCAATCTTTGCCTGTCTCAAGACTACCCTTGCCGCCTCTATGTCGTCATTCCAAAGACCATAGTTTATATTGTCATATCCAACAGGCTCATCAGATATAGTCCAGTTTATTCCAGCAGCATCAAACAATATCGCAAATGCAGCAGGGTTCTCATACCAGGATACATACTCACCAGCATTATGAATCAGCAGTATATCAGCACCTTTTTTGTTTATTGGGAATTTAATCTTTATTCCAGTTTTTTCATAGGTATCTTCCTCAATAAACTCTAAATAGTCTTTTAGCGCCATTGGGGAAAGCCCAGTAGATGAACCTACTGTTAGTTGCAAACGAGAACCCTTCTCTAATATTTCAGCAGGAGAAATGCCCAACTCTTGACTTAAAAGAACTCTAATTTCTCTTGCAAGATAGCCATTATCAATGCCGACAGGGCACCTTTGGGCACATCTCCTACATAGATTGCATCTGTGAGCTAACTCAGCCAACCTATAGATAGTTTTCCAATTAAGATCTACATCAGCGCCTACAAAAGAGCCTAAAAGCTTCCCCTCTGGAGTGAAATATTTCTTATATATTCTTCTCAAAATTTCTATCCTATAAGTAGGTCTATAAATCTCTTGCCTACCACTACCGACAAACACATGACAGGCTTCAGAACAGGTTTGGCACCTTACGCAATAATCCAAACCAGTTTTCAAAACCTGTAGCATAGTCCAATTATTTTTTGGATCCAGCAGCTTCTCGAAACCACTCAGAAATTTTCTAACAATTTCATTTTCTTCTTCCTTAGTTTTCGGTGGATACAGATTACTAAGCGCAACATGCCCATCTAAATACCAATCGTATGAATTTTTTATGCTATCGTTTGTTGGCTCTAATGGCGTCTCTTCGCCTTTGTCTATGCCCAATATATCTATCAAATCATCCATCTCAATAGGAGCCATAGGTTCTTTAAGATCTTTTGAAATATCGTTAAAGGGTGGTCTTTTTATTGCCATTATTGTTTCCCCTTTCTTCTACTTTTAAATTGGTAGCGACTTCAGCCCATGAAGCGCCCGGTATAGCATGTGGGGCAGCCCAGTATTGTTTATATTTTAGTTGTTCCTGAAGAATTAAGTCTTGTTTGTTACCTTTCATCGTAAGCGTATCGTCCCACATAATGCCGTGCCAAGTCCAATATTTAATCGGTGCATGCATATATTTTGAAAATGGAAAATAAAACAGGAAAAATTGAAACAGGAAAAATTGAACAATTACAAAATTAGATATATTTGCAGGTTTAAACGATATCACTGAGCCAAGATACTTTAAAATATCGTGATTTGCGTCAAACAAAAAGGTTGATAAAGTTGCCAAAAACAGAAAAAGGAGTAGAAAAAGATTAAAAAAGTCTAAAGGCGTCGTATAAAGCCTCAGCTCCTGTGAAAATATTCTTCTTAGAATCAAAATAAATGATCCCAATACTCCAAATGCTCCAGCTACGATTCCAAAAATGCTCGATAGCTGTATCAAAAAGTAGAATGGCCAAAAGACAGAAAAAACTGATAAGAAAATCCAACCAAATAAAATATATAGCCCCCAGTGCAAGAGTAAAGATGGGAACCAAAGACCATAAATGTTATACTCGTTCACCCTATCCAAGAAAAGCACTTCTCTAAGGATTTCAATTATATCGTTCACCCAAATATTTTTCAGTCCTTTTCTTACCTCTTCGACATAATTCACGTCTTCCATATAACTGCCGCCATAACTATATTTTGAATCGTGAACCACAGGGTACAATTCTGCCCTGAGATGCAAGGGCATATTGTTGATCTTTAATAATTTCAAAAAAGATCCTACAAAAAAACACATTACAGAAAACCATGCAAAATAGATCATAAATTGATTCAATGTAACCTCCTTTGAATAAGATATTTACAAAGTGTTTATTTTATCACATAACTTTACTATTATATTAAAAAAGTTATTATTTTCAAATATTTACAGAAAATTCAGTCATATTATAAAAAAATTATTTAATTTAAAATAAAATTTAAGAATAAAAAAATCCTAAAATTATGAATAAGAAATAATAAAAAAGGGTACTATGCCTTTATAAAAATTTAGCATAGTACCCTTTAGCATATTTTAAGCTTATTAAATTTTACACTTCTCAGAATCTTTAACTAAATTCTGAATTCTTTCAACCACCTCTTCAATAGCCTTCTGTACCATAGGAGTACAATCGGTGCTAAAAGTATCTACATCGAGCAATTCGATTGTAAAAATCCTTATGTCTTTAGGCATATCATCGCCTAAAATCTCAATGCCTATCTTCAGTGTAGATGGCAAAGAAATGTTATGAGACCCTGAGTATGTGAGAGTGTGAGACAAATCATCAGGAGATACCTCCTTTACAGTACCAGGAGCATCACCAGAACGAATGCCATCTACAATTATCGCTCTCTCATAACCAAATAAAGTATCTAATACGTCAAAATCAGTAGTCATCAGGATATGTGTGTCCACAAATCCCTCTAATTTTTTGGCTACTTTAATACCAACCGAATCATCGGTCAATACAGGATTGCCTATCCCTAAAACTACAGTTTTGCCTCTTCTTTCAATACTTCTTTCATCAAAATCCAAATTATTACCTACCTACAATATTTTTTCTAAAAATTCTTCAAAGTCTTATATGGTTTGCCTTCATGATCATAAATGTCTATCTGCAAAGGATCGTGCCCAGGAAGAGCATGGGTAGCACATGCTAGACAAAGATCGTATGGTCTGTAAGCTAACTCAACCATATTGAGTAATCCTTCATTGATAACACCATCTTTAATGAAGTTTTGTGCTGCACGCTTTACTGCAACATTTATAGGACCTTTATTGTGTGTAGTAGCTACCACAATGTTTGCCTTTTCTACAATGCCTTTTTCATCAGTTACATAGTGATGTATCAGGGTGCCTCTCGGAGCCTCTACTATCCCTACTCCTTCTGATGCAGGACCTAACTTAGATCTGACTTCTGGATTGCACAAAGTCTCGTCTTTTGCCAACTCACGAATGTTTTCAGCAGCACAAAGGAGCTCAATAGCTCTTGCCCAGTGATAACCCATAATATTATGAACAGGTTTGTGCCCAAAAACGCTAAACATCTTTTCATAAGCTTCCTGAGCAAGAGGAGTAGGCATTCCGCTTGCCACATTCAATCTTGGAAGTGGTCCAACGCTATATAGGCTTGTATCAGGACCATCGACTACGCCCTTCCAACCCTTTTGCTTCATATAAGGCATCTTGAGATAGCTCCATGGGAGGACTCTCTCAGCGATATAGTCTAGATATTCCTTACCTTTAAATCTCGCTATCTCTTTGCCGTTTGTATCTATAAATTTCTGTGTGCCTTCATAAAAGGCAACTTTGTCATTCTCATCTACCGAGCCCAGATAGTTAGTAACTACTTTATAAACATCTCCCGTAACCAGCTTTACATATTCAGGATTGTTAAGTACAACATCTCCGAAGATCTTCAAAGTTAGCTGGCCTAATTCTACCATTTCTTCAGCTAAGGCCATTATCTCTTTTCTTTCATCCTGAGTTACCCTCTTCGACCAGCCTCCTGGAAGAGCAGCTACTGGGTGTATAGGTTTGCCGCCCAACATTTCCAGCACTTTGACTGCAGCGTACCTCTTCCTTAGGACCAGTTTTCCAGTTTCAGCGCCGACAGCATTGACTAAGCCTATAAGGTTTCTCTCAGCAGGATTAGCTGTTGGTCCTACTACAAAATCAGGAAAACCAAGGGCATATAATATTGCAGCGTGATCTTCTACATAGTGCGCGTTGAAGAATATCTCTCTTATCTTACGAGCAGTAGGAGTAGGCTCTACATTGTAGACTCCATCAGATGCTTTCATAGAAGCGGTAAAGTGCACTGCACGACATACTCCGCAAATAGTTGAAACTGTCCTAGGGACTTCTTCTATAGGCATTCCCTGCAAGAAACGCTCATATCCCCTAAGCTCAACTACTTGAAAGAAAGCATTATCGACATTTCCTTTCTCGTCTAAGAACATGCTTATTTTGCCGTGTCCTTCAAGACGAGTCATAGGATTAATTTCAATCTTTGTTAAAGCCATATCATTTCTCACTCCTTCTTTACTTTTCTGTCCACCATGGAAAAAATTAAAGATTCCAGAAAGATCCATTTATCTTCCCCCCTTATGTACAGAAATATGAGATTTTATTCCTATTCTCAAGATAGCCATTTGGTTAACTTCATTATCAATAAAACTCATACCTAAACCTTTTTTACTTTTTTGCCCAACATAGATGACGGGAGCGAATAACGATAGAATAATTTTACTGGGCTAGGTATTTGGTTTACCAAGTCTTCATTATCCATTAATGAGGCAATAGCACTTACTGCCCTCAATCCAAAGTCTTTCACCCCTGGAATTGGTCCACCGCAGCCAGCACACGGAATGTTTACCTTAGGGCACAAAGCCCCACAATCTCCTTGAGTAATAGGTCCCAGGCACATATAGCCCTGCTGAAGTAAACATTTATTTTCATCTGGATCACCGTCTATTGTTCTTCTAACTTCCTTTACCATTTCTCTCTTTTCATCAGTATTTCTCGGATTTCTAACGCAAACATCGCAAACAGCCTTACCATTTGTTATCCAGGAACCCTTAGGAGGCAATTCGCCTTTCAATATCGCAACCAATGCGTTTAGCACAACCGAGTGATGCGGTGGACATCCACCTAAAAAGAAATCAACATCGATGACTGACTGGATTGGTCTGACATAAGGATAAAATGTAGGCAAGGTTAAGTCATACTTCCCATCCAAAAGGTAGCTTGGCTGTGGAGTAACGCCTTCTGGATTGTCGGTGCTAAAGGTATCAAAGTATGCGGTCTGGAATATTTCTTCCTTTGTGTGCATGTTGGCCATGCCAGGAATTCCACCCATAGCAGCACATGCTCCATAAGCAACGATTACATTACATTTTGCCCTCATAACCTTACACATATGCTCGTGTTCATCCAAACGAATCATTCCCGATATCAATCCTACATCAATTGATTTATCAGGCATAGCCTCTAAATCTTTATATTTTACGTCAGCAACAGTTGGCGCCCAAAAAACCACTTCCAGAGAGGGCAGCACGTCTACAAGCGTTTCTGAAATATCTACTATAGCCATATCACAGCCACCACATGCTCCTGCCATCAAAACAGCTAATCTAAGCTTTTTGTCTGCCATTACACTCCCTCCTTTACCCTACAGGGTCCCAATTCTCTCACATTTTTCTCAAAAGTCGTCATAGCCTCTGCAAATCTCTTCCCCTCAGAACCAGAAATCCATTCTAACTGAAATCTTTCTGTTTCTATCCCCATATCAAGAAGAATGCGTTTCAACAAATCAAACCTTCTTATAGCCTTATAATTTCCCTCTTTATAGTGGCAGTCTCCAGGGTGGCAACCTCCAATAAATACCCCGTCAGCACCCCTTTTAAAAGCCTCCACTACAAATTCAGGCTCTACCCTTCCACTACAAGGAACACGTATAATCTTTATGTTGGATGGGTAATCATAACGTAAGCTACCAGCAAGATCTGCCCCCTGATAAGTACACCAGTTACACGCAAAAACGATCAAATTAGGTGTCCATTCGCTCATAATTTATTGAACCTCCATAATACTAATTTATCTTCTTCAGCTTTCCTAAAATTCCACTCATATCTGTCGTGCTAAGCCCGACAACCTGCTGTGGATCCGCCCCCAAACAAAGTGCTAAGAGTTGTACGTAATGAATAGAAGGTATCTCATAATCAATCTTTTTATCCTTCTTCATAGGAGCTTGAGCAGTATCAAACTGGATCAGGCAAGAACTACAGCCTGTAACCAAAAGATCAGCTTTTATCTCATTCTTCATAGAATCCAGTTTCGTCTTTACCAGCTTAAATGATGCCTCAACGTTTGTAGAGCGCATACCTCCCATTCCGCAACAATCCACAACACGACTGTAATAAGGAGCAGAAGCGCCCAATGCCTCACAAAGCTCCCTTAGCATGACAGGGTGAAAAGAATCTTTTTCCCCCTCTAAATAAGCTTCACTTGGCCACAGAGAGTGACAACCTGGCTGAACGCCAACAGTAACGCCTTCCAAAGTATATTTCAAAGCGCTTTTAATCTTCTCAATGCCAATTTCATTGTAGAAGAAGTTTGTAGCAAGCCTAATCTTGGTCGAGCCTTTATATTCCTTACCAATAGCCTTAAGCATCTCGTTTACCTTTTCTCTAAGCTCAGGCTTTGTATCCAATTTATTTTTTGTTTCTGCCAAACTGCCATAGCAGCTGCCACAAACGGTAACCATATCAACGTTCTTTTCTTCAGATATTAAAAAGTTACGTGCCCCTAATGCACACCATCCAGCCTCATCTACAGAAGGCATAGTGCCCCATGTTGGGCAGCAAGACTGACCATCCAGATCGTCAATATCAACGCCTAAAATAGGCAACACATAGCGAAATGCTTTTTCTAAATCAGGTCTATTGAATGCTGTATTACAACCTACAAAAAAACCTACTTTCATCGGCTACACCTCACAACAAGTGACATCAGTCAGTCCCGCATCCATCGGAATAATGCCCAATGAAGACAGGGTTGACTTGTTCATTAGAATCCTTAGTTCTTTTAGAGCTTGAGGATTATTCGCGGTTGTAGGAGCTTTTTCTGGCAAACCTACTTTTTTTCTATTTTCTCCCGCGTTAGAAAAATATACAGCGTGGCCTACATCATATAACGACTTTAGGCCCTCTATCGCAAGGGTTGGTAAAGCAAATTCCTTCATTGCAGAACGCCTCATCGCCATTATTACGCCGAAAGGCTCTACCTTTCTTGGACATACCTCAGTACATCTATTGCATGCCTGACAAGCCCAGATAGAGCTGTCATCGAGCAAAATTTCTTTCTGACCTATCAAAATAGATTGGATAACACGTTTATTAAAAAATTCAAAACCAGCAAGAACCATTGGACACGCAGCAGCGCACTTGGCGCACTGGATACAATCTAACAGCTCCTCTGCTCCCAATTTCATTATCTCATCAGAAAAACCTACTTCACCTTCTGAAATATTAAGAACTTCTATTTCAGCCACTAACGTTCACCTCCTCTTAAAAAGTCAAATTCTCTATTTGTGATTCAATTTGCTCAGTAGAAAAACCCTGTAAGGTTATAGCCTTAGAAGGACATGCGGCTACGCATACTCCGCACCCAGTGCAGAGCGCCGGGTCAATGTAAGCCCTTTTCTTTTCGCCGTAATCCTTCCAACCAATTGCAGAGTAAGGACATAATGGCAAGCAAACACCGCATCCGCTACACTTATCAGAATTAACTTCAGAGACCAAGGACTCCACGTTATCTGTAACTTTAGGGATCTCAGTTACCGCCATTACCGTTCACCTCCTCTTAAAAAGTAAGTGCCTCTATTTGTGATTCAATTTGTTCGGTAGTAAACCCATGAAGCACTATTGCCCTTGAAGGACATGCTGAAGCGCATACTCCGCATCCAGTACACAGTGCTGGGTCGATGTGCGCTCTCTTCTTTTCTCCATATTCCTTCCAGCTAATAGCTGAATAAGGACACAGCGGCAAGCAGATACCACATCCGCTACACTTATCAGAGTTAATTTCAGAAATCAGAGGTTCTACGACAACTCTACCAACAGTCAAAGGTATAGACGCTGCTGCGGCTGCTGCCCTGGCCTGTGAGACGCTTTCTGGAATGTCTTTTGGTCCCTGTGCACAACCAGCAATGTAGATTCCTCTTACCGATGTCTCGACAGGATAAAGCTTCGTGTGAAGTTCTTTTAGGAAGCCTTCTCCACCACACTGAATTCCCAACTTTCTGCCAAGCTCTTCAACTCCTGGAGGAGATTCTATAGCAGTTGCAAGAATAACCATATCAGACTCTAACTCTACTGGTGCTCCCATATCTACATCATACGCACGAACACGCAGACGATCGCCTGCTAATTCGTCTACTCCGCCCACACGACCCCTTATTACTCTGATGCCTAGTTCTCTGCAGTAAGTATAATACTCTTCGAAATCCTTACCAGCAGTACGAACGTCTATAAAGAATATATAAACATTAAGATCTGGATATTTCTCTTTGATCAATCTTGCCTCTTTCAACATATACATACAACAAACCTTAGAACAGTAACGGTGATAATTCTTATCTCGGCTGCCTACGCAGGAGATAAATGCGACTGTTTTTGGATGTTCGTTGTCAGATGGTCTAAGCAATTCTCCTTCAGTTGGTCCAGTAGCTGAAAGTATTCTCTCGAACTGCAACGAAGTAAGTACGTTTGGCGATTGAGGTGAATATTCTTTGAATGGAGTCTTATCCATAGCCTTAAATCCAGTAGCTGCAATTATTGTGCCCACATTGATTTCAATTAATTGGCCCTTTGGATCCCACGGCAAAGATCTGTCACATGCACCAGTTGGACATGCCTTCTCACAAGGTGATAAAATTGGCTCGCCTGTCTTCGGGTGAGGCTTTGGCTGAGTGCCAATAGTTCTCCCTGCACAGTTCAAGCAGTGCTCCATATCTACTACAGCCTTTTTTGGAACCGCTTGAGGAAACTCAATATATACAGCTTTTCTCTTGTCCATATTTTCGTTAAACTCGTTGTCCACTTTTCCTGGACATGCCTCTATACACGCACCGCATCCAGTGCATTTATCCCAATCGATATAGCTCTGCTTTTTGCGCACCAAGACCTTGAAATTTCCGATAGAGCCATCTATTGACTCCACTTCAGAATATGTCAAAAGTTCGATATTTGGGTGCGTTCCAGCAGCAACCATTATTGGCGTAAGAATACAAGCAGAACAGTCATTTGTTGGGAACGTCTTGTCAAGCTTTGCCATGTTGCCGCCAATTGAAGCCTGTCTGTCAAGCATATAGACTTTATAGCCCATATTGGCTATATCAACGGCTGCAAAAATACCTGATACTCCCGCCCCAATTACCAAAGTAGCCTTTGTAACATCTACATAAGACTCTTCCAGTGGTTCAGCCAATCTAACCTTAGATACGCCGCTTGCAACCAATTTCTTAGCCTTTTCTGTAGCTCCGGCTTTATCATGCCAATGCGCCCAGCTATCCTGATCGCGAATATTGGCCATTTCGAAGAAATACTTGTTCAGACCTGCATCAGCAACCGCTTTCCTAAAAATAGGTTCATGGGTTCTTGGCGTACATGCAGCAACTACAACTCTGTTTACAATCCCTTTTCTAATGTCTTCTTTAATTAACTCTTGCCCTGGATCAGAACACATAAACATGTAATCTCTAGCCAACACAACGTTTGGCAAAGACTCTGCAAACTTTCTGACCTCTTCAATGTCTACAGCTCCCGCGATATTCTCGCCACAATGACATACGTAGACACCAATCTTAAGAGCATCTTCCCCGCTAGCACTCATACTCATCCCTCCTTGAGATTTTATAATAATCGTCCTAAATTAAGTTTAAACCACCGATATATTAGTGTCAATTGTAAATTAAACAATTAAAAATAAAAATATAATTATTCAATTTAAAGCATAAAGTTAGTATAAAAGTTAAAAACTTCTTATTTTAAGCCATTAATTTAATATAGATGTGGTCTGTTATATATAACATCCTCTAATATCGTAGTTTTACTTATGTATTAATAAATAAAGCTTATTACAGAAAAAATTCATTAATCTTGTAATAGAATTTTTTCTGCTTCATTTGCAAAATTTATCTAAAATTTTACAAACCAATCTAAATTAATTAAAATAAGAAAAATTAATAATGAAGGAGTAAAAATTTTATGGATAAAATATACCAACACAACAACACAGAAAAAGAAATATTAAATTTTTGGCTCGATAATCATATTTATCATGCCAACGAAAGATCAAGCAAGGATGCATTTTCCATAGTAATACCCCCTCCAAACGTCACAGGTTCTCTCCATCTTGGCCACGCATTAGATGATACCCTGCAGGATATAATCTGTAGATACAAGAGGCTTTTGGGCTTTGAGGTGCTCTGGCTGCCAGGAACAGATCACGCAGGCATTGCTACCCAAAATGTAGTTGAAAAAATGCTTCATAAGGAAGGCAAAACCAGACAAACCCTTGGCAGAGACAAATTTATCGAAAGAGTATGGGAATGGAAGGAACAATACGGCCAGAGAATCATAAACCAGTTAAAGTCCTTAGGCGCCTCTTGTGATTGGGATAGAGAGAGATTTACTATGGATGAAGGTCTATCGAAAGCTGTAAAAAAAGCCTTTGTTACTCTCTACAACAAGGGGTTGATTTATAAGGGCACAAGGATAATAAACTGGTGTCCACGATGTTCTACTGCATTGGCAGATTTAGAAGTAGAGCACGAAGACAGAGAGGACAAGCTATATTTCGTAAAGTATAAGTTTTTAGATAGTCCTGATAAATTTATCACAATAGCTACTACAAGGCCTGAAACTATTTTCGCAGACACAGCAGTTGCAGTAAACCCAAAAGATGAAAGATTCAAAGGATTAGTGGGGGGAAAAGTACTCGTTCCAATGACAGATAGAGTTGTAGAAATTATCTCAGATAGTTTGGTCGAAACTGACTTCGGCACTGGAGCTCTAAAAATTACTCCAGGACACGATCCTATGGATTTTGAGATTGGGTTAGCTCACAATCTTGAAGTTTTAATAGCTATTGACTCAGATGGTAAAATGACCGATCTCGCTGGAGATCTAAAGGGATTAGATCGCGATAGTGCAAGAAAGAAATCGGTAGAAATTCTCGAAGAAATGGGAGCCCTTGAAAAAATAGAAGACCTAAAACATGCAGTAGGACACTGTTACAGGTGCAAAACGGTAATCGAGCCCTACGTTTCTGAACAGTGGTTTGTAAAAAGCGCCCCACTCGCAAAAAAGGCGATGGAAGCAGTTAAGAATGACATAGTTCAATTCTCCCCAGAAAGATGGGAAAAAATATATTTTGATTGGCTTGAAAACATAAAAGACTGGTGTATATCAAGGCAGATTTGGTGGGGCCACAGGATACCTGCTTGGTATTGCGACGACTGCAACGAAATAATTGTTAGTGAAAATGAGCCAAACAGTTGCCCAAAGTGTAATTCGACTAACTTGAGACAGGATGAAGATGTGTTAGACACCTGGTTTTCATCCTCGCTTTGGCCATTCTCGACAATGGGCTGGCCAGAAGAGACCGAAGAATTAAAGAAGTTCTTTCCAACAAGCGTTCTTGTTACGGGCTTCGACATAATATACTTTTGGGTTGCAAGGATGATAATGATGAGCCTTGCGCTTACAGAGAAAGAGCCATTTAAAAACGTTATAATACATGGACTGATAAGGGACCCTCAAGGAAGAAAGATGAGCAAGTCTATAGGCAACGTTATAGATCCAATGGATATAATTGAAGAATCAGGTGCAGATGCGCTCAGGTTTTCCTTGGCAAGCCTCTCCAATCCTTCAGGACAGGATATAAAGATGTCCAAAGAAAAGGTTAAAGGCGCACGAAACTTTGCGAATAAACTTTGGAATACAGCAAGATTCGTTCTAAATTATGAAGAAAATGTCACCAATCATAATATTTCCAATGAAGATATTGCAAATATGGAACCAGAAGATATCTGGATACTATCAAGGTCAAACTCGGTTATAGATTATCTGTGCCAAAAACTTGACGAATACAATTTCTCAGCAGCCTCTACAGAAGTTTATAACTTTATATGGGATGAGTTTTGCGATTGGTATATTGAGCTTACAAAATTTAGAATAAAAAATCATTTTAAAGATGAATTAGCTCTTAAAGTTTTATTTTATACCTTTAGACAATCTTTGATTTTGCTCCATCCTTTTATGCCATTTATTACAGAATATCTATATAGGAGGCTGCCAAACAACAAAGAATCAATAACATTTGAGACCCTTAAAAAATTTGATCATCCATTGAGTCCAGAAAAAATTAAACATATGACTACCCTTGTAGAAGCTACGAAATCCACAAGAAAGCTAAGAAGCGAGTATAGAATTGCACCCGATATTATAACAGAGCCTATTTTAGTTATGCCAGATGATATTAAGAGTAATTTTATGTCTGAAATAGAGAAATATTGTTTCCTTACAAAATCCAAAACTCCTCAAATAATTCAGGATACGCCAGTAGATCTGAAAGGCTACGCCATAGAAAGAGACGCCTCTATAACAGTTTTGCTTTATTTAGAACAAGACAATTTAAAAAAGAGCAAAGAACTAATAGAAAAATCTCTTCAAAAACTACTAAAAGAGTTTAAAATTTCTGAACAAAGACTCAGCGATCCAAACTTTTTAAAGGGTGCCCCTGAAGAAGTGATTGAATCAGAAAAAGAAAAAATAGTCAATCAAAAAGAGTCAATTGAAATCCTTGAAAGGAAATTGAGCTTTCTAAAATGAGTGAGGAATACTTTATAAACTTAATAAATTCAATTTCAGTAGAACACTGGAATTTTGGCCTTGAAAGAATGAAAAAGGCTCTTGAGATTTTAGATTTAAAGAAATTGCCATACAGGACAATCCTTGTGGGGGGAACAAACGGTAAGGGCTCTACTGTAAAATTTATACAAACCATAATGGTACAACACGGGATAAGAACTGGACTTTTTACCTCGCCGCACTTGATCGAATACAACGAGAGATTTAATCTGGATTTGGAAGACCTCCCTTATTCCACTTTGATCGAGGGACTCAATGAAATAAGAGATCAAATAGAAAATTTAAACTTAACAGAATTTGAACTGCTTACAGTATTAGCTCTTTACGTATTCAAAAAACTATCAATTGAAGTATGCATATTAGAAGTTGGATTAGGTGGCAGACTCGATGCCACAAACGCCACAGATCCTGATATCAGCGTTTTAACCAGGATAGATATCGATCACACTGACTATCTTGGAAATACAATTGAAGAGATAGTAAAAGAAAAAACCAAGATTTCCAGAAAGGACAAGCGAGTAGTTATTGCAAAACAAGACAACAAAACGCTTAATCTCATTCTTGATGACCTTGATATGATAGGCTCGAGTCCAATCTTATCAGATGAAGAAGTAGAAGCAAAAATTAACTCAAACAAGATAAAGTTTATATTTAACGAATTTGAAACAGACTACATAACACCATCCCTTATAGCTGATTATCAGGTAGAAAACATAAAAACTGCTTTGGTCACCTCATACATCTTCTTAAGAAACGTTCTTATGAAGAGATTTGAACACCAGAAATTTCAATATGCCGTAGAAAAAACCTTGTGGCCCGGACGATTTCAGATAATAAAAGAAAGGCCGCTGCTGCTGCTCGATGGATCTCACAACCCCTCAGGCTTCAAAGCCTTAAGCCAGTCATTGAAGAGGTTGTTAAAGGGTGAAAAAGCGATTTTTATAATTGGGATCTTAAGAGACAAAGATGCGAAAAATATGATAGATCAAATCCTTGCATATTCAAAGAAAATCATATTCACACAAGTTCCATCAAAAAGGACAATGAGCTTGGAAGACTACAAAAAGATACTCACTAACTACGATTTCACATATATGTCGACTGAAGAGGCGAAAAAATTTATCTTAGAAAATAGCTCATCTGAGAATATTGTAGTCTGTGGCTCTCTCTACCTGATAGGGGAAATATTAAAAACTGTAAAAACATTGCTAATTTCTAAATACCAAATAAATAAGGAGCATTAAAAGTGAAAGAAAGATTGAAATTTATTTTAATTGGCGTAGTAGGTGGATTGGCCTCTGGGCTCCTTGGGATTGGCGGAGGATTAGTGTTTGTGCCCCTTTTAATCACCTATGCTGCCTATTCGCAAAAAGAGGCTCATGCCACGTCGCTTGGAGCTATAATACCTGCTGGCTTAGCAGGTGCCTTGATTTACAATCTCAACGGATTAAATAGCTTTACAGACAGTGCCTACTTAGCTTTGGGCGGTATTGTCGGAGCCCAAATTGGCTCAAGAGCAATGTATAGGTTCTCAAATAAAAAATTAAGAAAGGCATTTGGCGTATTTCTTTTCATTATGAGCATAAGGATGGTATTACCTTAAATGAGCATTTTAATGTTTCTGGTTGTAGGACTTTTTACTGGAATAGTTAGCGGAATGATGGGAGTTGGAGGAGGGCTTATTATGATACCTGCAATGGTATTATTTATGTCTATACCCCAAGGTATGGCACAAGGTATATCTCTGGCTGCAATAGTACCAATAAGCTTGATGGGAGCATGGGTACACTTTAAGAAGGGAGGATTGAAAAAAGACGCAATATGGATAGGATTGGGCGCAGTAGTAGGCGCATCTATTACAAGCAGCATAATCCCATATATGCCAATAAGCGCTTTAAAAATAATTTTTTCTCTTGTGCTGCTTTATTTTGCCCTGAGAATGATATTAAAATAATTTTAAGGAGGTAATATAGTTTGGATAAGCGTAAACTCTTATTAGTCTTTATAGGTTTGTGCGGCGGTATGGCATCAGGTCTACTTGGCATAGGCGGCGGCATAATATTTGTTCCCCTATTGATTTCAATTGCGAAATTTAATCAAAAAGATGCTCATGCCACATCAGTAGGCGCCATAGTGCCTGCTGTAATAGTCGGAGCTGCGATTTACGGATTAAACAAATTTGGCAACTTAGGTGACAGCATATATTTAGGTATAGGCGGCATTGTAGGAGCTCAGATTGGTGCAAAGCTAATGTACAAAATTCCAAACAAACAGCTTAAAAAGGGATTTGGGGTTATACTTGTAATAGTTGCTATCAGGATGATTATGTCATGGGTATAATCATTGCAAAGCTATTATATCTACTGATAGGAATCATTACTGGCGTTATAGCTGGTCTTTTCGGAATTGGCGGCGGAGTAATAATGGTTCCAATATTAGTATATTTGTTGTCATTCCATGAAGATGTAGCACAAGGCATATCTTTAGCAGCCACCGTCCCCATATCAATGATGGCATCTTACATCCACTACAAAAAAGGCAACCTTACGAAAGATTTGCTCTGGATAAGTTTGGGTGCAGCATTGGGCAGCATTTTCACGAGCTCAATAGTTGGATATCTGCCTACTTATTTTCTTAAGATGATATTCTCAGTCATACTTTTGTTCCTGGCAGCAAGAATGTTAATATTTTAGGAGGAAAAAGTGATAAAAGTACTCGTTATAAACGGTCCAAATCTAAATATGTTAGGAACCAGAGAGCCAGATACGTACGGCAATCTTACCTTGCACGGCTTAGAAGAGTTAATATTAAATTTCGCAAGAGAAATGGATGTAAAAATAGACTTCTTTCAATCAAACCATGAGGGTGACATCATAGACAAAATCCACAGAACTTATGACGCATATAACGCTTTTATAATCAATCCTGGTGCCTTCACTCACTATTCTTATGCAATAAGGGATGCTATCGCCTCAATTAAGATTCCCGTTTTAGAAGTACACCTTTCGAACATTCACGCAAGAGAGGAGTTCAGGAAAACTTCGGTGATAGCACCCGTATGCCTTGGCCAGATAAGCGGTCTGGGCGAGTTTTCTTACATTGCTGCAATAATTACCTTAGAGAAATATCTGAAAAAAAATTCAGATAAATAGTCAGATACTTTTTATTCTTTGTCAGCCATACCAGAGTACACTGTGCCGTACTTTGTTAGTATTTTTGCTTTACCCCTAATCTTCATTGCAGAAGTATTGTCGGTGAATTGTGCGATTACCACTTCACCGGCGTCGATTCTTTCAGAGTGATGAAATTTTGTCTCTTTTCCCCTTGTCATACCAGATATCATTACCCCATCAGACATCGCCTTTATCACCACATAATCTGCAAGGGTAGAAATAGCCTTTGTATCCAAAGGCAGCAAAAGGTTTTCTACCTTTTCCTCAATACTGTTGTTATCCGATTTATCCATTTTTTTCTTCCTTCTTTCTTCTATTTAATTCTTCAAAAATATCATCAAAGCTTAGCCCAAATGTATAAAGAGAGAGTGCCATATGGAAAAAAAGGTCAGTTATTTCATAAACAAATTCATCCTTATCTTCCCTCATCCCAGCAATGACCGTTTCCACAGCCTCCTCGCCTACTTTTTGGAGTATTCTGCTCTTTCCCTTTTTAAGGAGCTTGCTCACATAAGAATCTGGTGTTGGGTTCTTGTCTCTATCTTCAAAAATTGAAAAAAGATATGACAATACAGCAAATTTTGACTTTTCTTCTACCAACTCTCCTTTGTCTATCTTCCTATAAAAGCAGCTCCTGTTTCCAGTATGACAGGCAATTCCCCCTATCTGCTCTACAAAAAGAAGAAGGGTGTCCTGATCACAATCAACTCTAATTTCTTTTACCTTTTGAATATGACCGCTCGTCTCACCCTTATGCCACAAACACTGTCTGGATCTGCTATAAAACCAGGTTTCGTTAGTCTCAATAGTCTTTTTTAGAGATTCCTTGTTCATATATGCCATCATCAAAATGTCAAGGGTATAATAATCCTGAACAATAGCAGGAACCAGGCCAGAACTGTCAAACTTTATACTCGATACAATGTCATCAATCAATCGTTCATTATCTCCTTTTCTTTATTGGAGAGAAGCTTTTCTATATCCTGCATAAAAGAGTCAGTTATCTTTTGAAATTCTACTTTTAACCTCTTTAGGTCGTCTTCAGATATTTCCTTGCTCTTTTCCTTTTTTTCAAGAACTTCAAGTTCATCGCGTCTTATATTTCTAACAGCCACCTTTGACTCTTCAGCCATCTTCTTTATTACCTTTACTAGCTCTTTCCTTCTGTCCTGGGTAAGTGCGGGCATAACAATCCTTAAAACCATACCATCCACCTGAGGTGTAAGCCCCAAATCAGACAACCTAATTGACTTGTCAACGGCCTGAAGAGCGTTCTTGTCATAGACGCTTATGAGCAATGTTCTTGCATCCTGCTGCGACACGTTTGCCAGCTGCTTTATTGGAACCGTAGTGCCATAATAATCAATTTTTATGTGATCCAGAAGAGCGGGTGAAGCCCTGCCTGTCCTTACAGAAGAAAACTCCTTAGAAAGATTTTCTAAGGCCTTTGACATCCTTTGTTTTAAATGTTCCACTTCTTTTGAGCTCAATTAGCACACCTCCTTAACATACGTTCAAACTCATTACAAAAAACGCTAACTAAGAAACAATTGTGCCCACTTTTTCACCTTTCAAAGCCCTCTCTATGTTTCCAGACTCAAGCAAGCTAAAAACTACAATTGGAATTTTGTTGTCCATACACATAGATATTGCAGTGGTGTCCATTACAGAAAGGCCTTCCCTGAGAACGTCCATATACTTTAGTTTATCGTATTTCACTGCTCCAGGATTTAGTTTTGGATCTGAGTCATACACTCCGTCCACAGAGGTAGCCTTGAAAATAACCTCTGCGCCAATCTCAGCCGCTCTGAGAGCAGCCGCCGTATCAGTAGTAAAATATGGACTTCCAGTCCCAGCTGCAAATATTACTACCCTGCCCTTTTCAAGGTGTCTTATGGCTCTGCGCCTAATATATGGTTCAGCCACCTCTCTGATTTCTATAGCAGTCTGGACCCTGGTTTGAACGCCACTTCTTTCAAGTACATCTTGAAGAGCAAGAGCATTGATTACCGTAGCCAGCATACCCATATGATCTGCGGTAGCCCTATCCATACCTAAGGCTACCCCTGAAAGGCCTCTAAAGATATTACCCCCACCCACCACTATAGCAATTTGAATTGTTTCACTACAAACATTATGAATCTGCGAAGCTAAATCAGACAGGACCTCAGGATCCAGGCCGTAACCCTTTTTCCCCATAAGGGCTTCTCCGCTCAATTTCAGCAATACTCTTTTAGAGATCATATCCCCCTCCAGATAAAATTATTTTTATATGTTCTCTCCCAAGGCAAAGCGAGTAAATCTTCTAATTACGATATTTTCTCCAACTTTTGCAATCATTTGATTAACTAAATCAGAAACTTTTACAGAAGGATCCTTCACAAATGGCTGCTCCATGAGACATGACTCTTCGTAAAATTTTTTAATTCTGCCTTCTACAATTTTATCAAGCATATTTTCTGGCTTTCCTTCAAGCCTTGCCTGATTTTTAAGAATCTCCATTTCAGAATTCAATATTTCTTCCGAAACGTATTCTTTGGATACATAAATAGGATTGGATGCTGCTATTTGAAGTGCAATATCGTGAGCTAAATTCACAAATTCATCAGTTCTTGCTACAAAATCTGTCTCACAATTAAGCTCCAATAGCACTCCGATTTTCTTGTTTTGGTGAATATAGGACTCGATTATGCCCTCTTTTGCATCTTTTCCGGCTCTCTTGGCTGCCTTTGCAAGACCCTTTTCGCGCAAATACTTTATAGACTTATCCATGTCACAAGAGCACTCTTGTAAAGCCTTTTTGCAGTCCATAATTCCTGCGCCTGTTCTTTCCCTCAATTCTTTTACTGTTTCACTCTTTATTTCCACTAATATCTACTCCTTATAATTAAGTTTGTTTAAATTTATATAATGCCTAAACTGCTTCTTCAGAATTCTCTGATAATTCTTGAGGTTCTTTATTCTCAGCCGCCTCAATAGCGTCCTGTCCCTGTTTAGACTCTATAATTGCATCAGCAATTTTACCAGCGATAAGTTTTATCGCTCTAATTGCATCATCATTAGCCGGGATAATACAATCTACCAAATCAGGATCGCAATTGGTGTCTACGATACCTATAACAGGAATGCCAAGCTTCCTTGCCTCTAAAACAGCGATCTGATCTTTCTTTATGTCTGCCACAAAGAGTGCACCTGGTAATCTATCAATATTTTTCATTCCTCCAAGGCTGCTCTGTAATTTTACGAGTTCTTTTTTTAGTTTCATAGACTCTTTGATAGGGTACAAGTCTATTCTGCCGCTTGATTGGAGCTCTTCTAACTCTTTTAACCTAGCAATTCTGCTCATAATGGTGACAAAGTTTGTAAGAGTGCCTCCAAGCCATCTGCTGTTCACATAAGGTGAACCGCACTTAATAGCCTCATCTTTGATAGCGTCTTGCGCCTGCCTCTTGGTTCCAACGAAAAGAATCTCTCCTCTTTGGGAAGCAATCTTTCTGGTGAATTCATAAGCAGCCTCAAAACAACGAAGTGTTTTTTGAAGGTCGATGATGTAGATGCCATTCCTCGCAGTAAAGATGTATGGTTTCATTTTTGGATTCCACCTACGCGTCTGGTGTCCAAAATGTACCCCCGCTTCCAAAAGCTGTTTCATAGAAATTATTGACACTAAATCCTCCTTAGTTTACCTCCGCCAAAATAAAAAAGTTGGCGTGCGAATTTACCGAACAATCGGCTAGAAAAGTTTAGCACAAAACATATCATTCAGTAAAGACTCAGAATAATCATTAAAATTAATGTATTTACTAAAATTTAATTTAACGTTAATGAGTAAATCAAATAACTTTTTCATCTTAAATCCATAAAGTGTTAGAATAAGTTAATTTCTTCTTTTAAAACTTTGGAGGCTATAGTGGAGATAATATTTGTAAGACATAGCAATGCTGAAACAATAGGCGTTGAGCAAAAAGATTTTGACAGAAAGTTAACTGAAAAAGGAATTAAGAAGACAAAAAAGATTGCGAGGGGTTTAAGAAAAATTTTTAATAGCGATATTTTTGAAATTTGGACAAGTCCAGCTCAAAGGGCATTGCAAACCTCGAAAATAATTGCAGACTCTCTAAAATGCGAAAACATAAAAGAAATGGATTCCCTATGGGAAGGTGACTTCATAAAATTTCTACACGACTTAAAGGATATGGATGAAAATGTAAAACTGATATGCGTAGGACATCAGCCAACCCTTACTGATTGGGTAAAGAGTCTCACAGGATCAGTTGTCCCATTTAAGAAGTGCTCATGTTTGAGCATTACAACTGATCCCAAAAACCCCCAATCAGGCACATTAAATTGGCTTTTCGATGTAAAACTTATAGAAAAGATTTTAGATATTTAAATTCTGCCCTGGTAATCATCTTCGTTTTTACCCTCTATAAATGTATCTTTTGCTGCATCGCACCATGGACATTTCCAATCTTGAGGCAAGTCTTCAAATGAGGTACCAGGAGGAATACCGTTTTCAAGATCGCCAAGATTTGGATCGTATTCATAACCACACATACAATGAAAAATTTTCAAGTTTGCCTCCAAAATATAAAAATAATAATCGTTATTATACCATAATCGAAAGGATTTACGATATTGAGAAGAATAATCTGTAAAAAGTGCAATACTGTTAACTTTGCCGATGCAATTTTCTGCAGAAATTGCAGAAACCCACTGTTAAATGAACCGAAAAAAACAGAGTTCTCAGATAACAAGATAGAAAACGATGACTTTAGGCTTTCAGCTCCAATTGGAGGTCCTATATGGAGTTTTCAAATACTTCTTTCAGATTGGGGAAAGAAGCAGGAAAAAAAATATATTAAATATTTGAATAAATTTAAATTTTTAAAAACTATACTATATGCAACCCTTATAGTAAAAAACACTTATAAAAAGTTTGTCTTTAACAAGGAAAATAACGAAAGAGCATTTTTGTACATATTATTGTATGTATTTAATTTTCTAATAGGATACGTCTTCTCTCTGGGCATCTCATTAAATCTTTTGTTAATTGCATTGTTGCTAAGCCTCACAGAGGCAGCAATAATATTTGCTAAAATTATAGTATTGAAGTTTTTGACTCATACGCTGGTAAAGGTGTCTTTTCCAAACGATTTATTTTTAAGATTGATCTCTATCACAAGCGCACCGCTATTCTTAAGCTTCATACCTTACAGTTGGGAAATTTTAAAAATTTATTTGATTTTTACTCTGGCTTTAGGCATTAGAGATATTACCAACTGTTCCACATTTAAATCTTTTTTTATAAGCATAACCGTATCTTTTGTGGATATAATCGTCTGGGGAACATTTAGTCCGATTATACATTCGATAAAGTTTTAGATTAATTAAGAAATTGTTATATAATCTTTAGAGATACATTAGCGAATATAAATCGAAAGAGAGGAATCAATATGGATAAAGACATAAATGAAAATATAAATGAAAATATAGATGAAACAAAAGAACAGCTTTCAAATGAATTGCCCCTTATACCATTAAAGGATACTGTGATTTTCCCTCATATGGTAGTGCCTCTTTTCATAGGCAGAGATAAATCGCTTAAGGCCTTAGAAGAGGCAATGCTCAAGTACGAAAAACATATTATAGTTGTATCGCAAAAGAAGCCAGATGAAGAGGCTGATATCGATGGGCTATACCAGATAGGCGTTATAGCAAATGTATTACAAATATTAAAGTTGCCGGACGGTCACGCGCGTATAGTTGTACAAGGGACTGATAGAGCCAAGATCTTGTCATACAAACAGACGGATCCATTTTTCATTGTCGAATTTGAAAAAATTAAAGAAGAAGAAACAAAGGATCCAGAAATTGAAGCAATGGTAAGAATTCTTGTAAACAAGTTCGAAGAAGCTACAAAATTGGGAAAAAATATTCCATCTGATGCTGTAGTGGCTATTTATAATATCACCGAACCCTCAAGATTGTCAGAATATGTAGCTACACACTTGATAAACAATACTGAAGAAAGACAGCTCATACTCGAGACCACAGATTTAAAAGAGAAATTAAATAGATTGCTAAATTATGTTCAAAAAGAAATATCTATTTTAGAGGTAGAATCAAGAATAAAAAATCAGATAAATCAAGAAATGGAAAAGCATCAAAAAGAGTTTTATCTTAGGGAGCAAATTAAAGCAATCCAAAAAGAGCTTGGCGAAGCAGAAGAAAAGCAAATAGAATTGGACGACCTGAAAAACAAGATTCAAGAAGCGAAGATGCCGCCAGATGTGGAGAAAAAGATATACAAAGAGATTTCCAGGCTTGAGAAAATGCCATCCTCCTCGGCGGAAGTTCCTGTAATAAGAACTTATCTTGATTGGATTGTAAACCTTCCATGGTCAAAAAATTCAAAAGACAACCTTGATATATTAAAGGCTGAGAAAATATTAGAAAAAGAACACTACGGACTTAAGAAGGTAAAGGAAAGAATTATAGAGTTTTTAGCTGTAAGGAAGCTAACAAAGAGCTTAAAAGGGCCTATTCTTTGTTTTGTCGGTCCTCCAGGAGTAGGCAAAACTTCTCTTGGCAAATCTATTGCTGCTGCGTTAAACAGAAAATTCATTAGAATAGCGCTTGGCGGGATGAGAGATGAAGCAGAAATAAGAGGCCACAGAAAAACTTATGTTGGCGCTCTTCCTGGCAGAATCATCCAGAGCATCTCCCAGGTACAGACGAATAACCCTGTGTTTATGATGGACGAAATAGACAAAGTCGGCACAGATTTCAGAGGTGATCCGACCAGTGCCCTGCTTGAGGTATTAGATCCAGAACAGAACCACTCATTCACCGATCACTATTTAGAAGTGCCCTTTGACCTCTCCAATGTAATGTTCATAACCACTGCAAACCTGATGGATCCAATTCCAGCTCCTTTGAGGGATAGAATGGAAATTATAGAGATCCCAGGGTACACAGAAGACGAAAAGGTAGAAATAGCCCTAAGGCATCTTTTACCAAAACAATTGAAATTTCATGGTCTAAGCAAAGAAAAGGTTAAGATTAACAAGGACGTAATAACAAAGATTATTCGTGAATACACGCATGAAGCAGGTGTTAGGAACTTAGAGAGAAATATTGCATCTTTGTGCAGAAAAGCAGCAAAGTTAATTGCGACAGATAAAACATCGAGCTTAACCTTCACAGTTAGAAACCTGGAAAAGTATTTAGGAGTAGCACAATATAGCTATGGGATGGCAGACGAAATAGATAGAGTAGGCGTTGTAACGGGCCTTGCATGGACGCCCAGCGGCGGAGATATATTGTTTATAGAGACCTCAATCTATCCTGGCAAGGGGCAGCTGACATTAACTGGACAGTTGGGTGACGTTATGAAGGAATCTGCTCACGCAGCACTAAGCTATATTAAGTCAAACGCAAACTCATTAAATATTTCTGACGAGCTTCTAAGCAAAAATGATATGCATATCCACGTGCCTGAAGGAGCCATTCCAAAGGATGGTCCTTCTGCAGGAGTAGCAATTGCCACTTCAATGGTTTCAGCTTTATCTGGGAAAAAAGCGAACAAAAACGTCGCTATGACAGGTGAGATTACTCTAAGAGGTCAGGTTCTGCCAATCGGAGGAGTTAGGGAAAAGCTTCTTGCTGCACACAGAGCGGGCATAAAAACAGTGCTGATACCAGAAAAAAATAAAAAAGATATTATAGATATACCGAAAAATGTACTGAAAAGCCTTGAAATAATATATATCAAAGAAGTTCAAGAAGCCTTTAAGGCTACTCTCTTAGACAATTAAATCAATCTTGCTGTGAAGGGTAGAAACAAAAATATATGCTAAAAACATACGGAAGTAATTATGATAAAGCGATATATTTTATTATGCCCTTCGCAGCATTTCTAAATGAAAATTGTTTTATATTTTGCTTTTCACTAAAATTGAAATGCTTAACTTTAAACAATGATTAAATTAATTTTAGGTCATATTAAACGCGAAATTTCTCTCGTATTTTTTATTTTGCTATTTGGAACATTCGGTTATATGTTTTTGGAGCACTACGATCCCATACAAGCTCTTTTTATGACCGTAATAACCATAACTACGGTTGGCTACGAAGAGGTAAGGCCTCTTGACAATGTGGGCATGTTATTTAGCATAATGTTAATACTATCAAGCTTTGGAATATTTGCTTTTGCAATTTCTCGAATAATAGATTATTTAATTGGAACATATCCCGAAGAGAGGGAGACTATAAAAATGGAGAATAAATTAAAAAGTTTAAAAGGGCACATCATAGTATGTGGCTTTGGCAGAATGGGTTCTGTAGTTGCAAAAGAGTTGAGAAAGAACAAAAAAGATATAGTTGTAATAGAGAGCAACTCGCAAGCTTGTGAACTTGCAAAGAAAGATGGATTTCTCACCATTGAGGGAAATGCTACAAATGACGAAATACTGATGAAAGCAGAAGTTAAGGAAGCAAAATCAATAATAGCCGTTACTTCGTCAGAATCAGACAATGGATTTATAAGCCTTTCTGCGAAAAAATTAAATCCAAAAATATCGGTTATCAGCAGAGCCAGCAATGCAGAATGGATATCGAAGCTGCACCTTGCTGGAGCGGATGAAGTCATATCCCCTCATACTTTTGGTGCAAGAAGAATAGTAAACTTTATCTTAAACCCTGGAGTCGTTGAATTTCTTGATATTTTGAGAGATGAAAACATTGATATATTTATGGAAGAGTTAGCTGTTAAGCCAAACTCTATGCTTGATGGTAAAACCTTTGCTTCATGGGAAGAGTTAAGATTATTTTTAGATGTGCCATCATTAATACCTTTAACTTTTTGTATCGAAAAATATAACAAATGTCCTCACAACGAAGAGTTTACCTTGAAAGAGTCTGATAAAATAATCATAATTGGATCAAAATCCGATATAGAAAGAGTTAACAAACTTGTATTTGAAAACAACAAATAAATATTATAAAAATCTAAAGACTATAAATGTTGAAATATTAAAAGATCGCTGTTATGAGTAAATCTTTCCTAAATTTTTTGCCAATCTATATATTAATAGCCCTCACCATTTTCTTATTTGTATTTAAAGACTTTATTATCCAGGTGTTGCTTGCCCTTATATTCGCCATAGTATTATCACCGCCCGTAGATCTGCTTGAGAAAAAGAGGGTGCCAAGATTTTTTGGATCGTTAATAGTATTTTTTTCAGTAATACTGATTATGGTTATAATATACTTGCTTATTGCCCCCATTTTAAATTTCGAAACGCAAAAGTTGGTCATTTCATTTCCAAAATATCTTAAAAACTTTGATGAATTTTTTCAAAACTTTCTAAAAAATTTGCAAATAAACCCAGGACACTATATATGGTTAAATTTAATTATCCAAAAGCTGCACGAACACTTTCAGGAATGGCTGGGCAATTTATTAAACGTGTTAGGCGCATCAACTTTTGATTTGATAAATAAGGCTATCTCATGGCTGATATTTCCAATTTTAACTCTTTTTTTTATGAAGGACCTGCCAGTTCTTACAAATGGTATTTTAGAGATATTTCCCAAAAGTAAAAAAGTTCTAATAACAGAAATAGGCTCTTGCCTTACTCACGGAATCAGGGCTTACGTAAAAGGACAGTTAATATTATCTATTACTATTGGCGTCTTGACAGGACTTGGATTGTTTTTCTTAGGAATTGAATACTTTCTCCTCCTCGGAGTTTTAGCAGCCATATTAGAGTTCATCCCATATCTTGGACCAA
This sequence comes from Thermodesulfobium sp. 4217-1, assembly GCF_039822205.1. Lineage (NCBI taxonomy): Bacteria > Pseudomonadati > Thermodesulfobiota > Thermodesulfobiia > Thermodesulfobiales > Thermodesulfobiaceae > Thermodesulfobium > Thermodesulfobium fumaratoxidans. The sequence continues at coordinate 66,525 of NZ_JBAGBW010000002.1, read as the reverse complement.
TGCTTGCGGCAGTTCCAGCCCTTATAATTTCTATTGCAATTTCACCCATAAAAGCTTTCGGAGTGTTTATATTTTATATAATACTCCATCAGTTGGAGGGAGTAATAATAGCGCCGAACATAATGAGCAAAAGTATAGACGTGCCTCCTTCTCTTGTAATAATTGTCTTAACAATCGCAGCAGCACTCGGTTCTATTCCGGGGATGCTTTTAGCTATCCCGCTAACTGCTATCTCTAAATCGCTTTATGAATATTGGCAAAAAAATCATTCAGAGCCTTGATAATATACAACACAAGTTCTTTGGCTGACTTCTTTAAGGGGAAATTGTGAAAGCCATAAGGGTCATAGAATTAACAAAGTCATACGGATCAAATTCAGGTGCAATTGCTGTAGACAACTTATCATTTGAAGTCGAAGAGGGACAGGTTTTCTGCCTCCTAGGACCAAACGGTGCTGGTAAAACCACAACCATAAGGATATTAAACACCCTTTTAAAAAAGGATCGAGGAAAAATATACTTCTTTGATATGGACTTAGACAAGAAACCACAAGAGATAAAAAATATCATTGGCGTAGTCCAACAGCACACAAACGTTGATTCAGAACTTACAGTATGGGAGAATCTTTTAATCCACGCAATGCTACACAGGATGAAAAAATCTATATTTGAGGAAAGAGCTACCCAGCTCTTGACAGCAACAGATATGATAGATAAGAAAAATAGGTTCGCAAACAAACTCTCTGGAGGCGAAAGAAGAAAACTCACTATTATCAGGGCCCTCTTGCACAACCCAAAAATTTTATTTTTAGATGAACCAACTGTCGGGCTCGATACTATTAGTAGGAGATCTATTTGGGATAGCATAAAACAGCTCAGATCTTCGGGCAAGACTATTATTCTAACCACGCACTATATTGAAGAAGCCCAAATGTTATCAGATCTCGTTCTAATAATCGACAAGGGCAAAAAAATAATTGAAGAAACGCCATATTCTCTGATAAGCAAATTGGGAAAGATAACTTTGGAATATCAAGAACACGGCAAAACAATTTATAAATTTTTCAATTCGAACAAAGAGGCAAAAACATTTAGTGCAAATCTTAGCTATTTAGAATCTATACTAATTAGAGAAACAAACCTTGAAGATGTTTTTATCACGATGACTGGAAACGGAGGTAAACAATCTTGCAACTCTTTAGAGAAGTGTTTCCCATAGTATTGAGAGACTTAATAGTATTGAAAAGAAGGCTTATAATTCTTATTGGTTCCAATCTTATGGGACCAATTTTATATCTTACAGCTTTTGGCTGGGGTTTGGGCTCGCAAATTCATATACCAGAAGGCTCATATCTAAACTTCGTTCTCCCGGGCATCCTCTCACTCACAGCAATGACATCTGCGTTTAATGGCTCTGGCCCATCTATAACAATCTCAAGGATATATACCAAAACCTTTGAAGAGCTATTAATAGCCCCGATAAGAACTTCAAGCATCGCTATTGCAAAGATAACCACGGGCTTGATTAGAGGAGTACTAGCTTGCACCTCGCTCATATTTGTCTCTTTCTTCTATGGTGCGAACCCATTTTTGTGGAATGTCGTATTTATAGTTCACTTAATCTTTTGTCTGCTTATCTTTTCATCGCTTGGAGTTGTAGCAGGACTTATAGCCACCTCCCATGAAACAATGAATCGACTTAATTCATTTTTTATTACGCCAATGGCATTTCTGGGAGGCACATTTTTCAATACCAGCCTCTTGCCTTATCCTATAAGCCAGATCATAAATCTTCTCCCCATCACTCCCTGTTCGAACGGCCTAAGAGCTGCTTCTTTAGGAAGGCCACAAATGCCAGAATACTTCATTGCAGAAGTTATCTGGCTCACCTTTCTAACCTTTTCCATAATCTGGATATTAAAAAATAAAGAGCTAACTACCCCATATTCTTAAAATTAAACTTAAATTAACTATTTTGTAGAATATTTTCCCATACTAGCATATTTTTTCCATTTAGCGATCTTTCTTTCCTCTTCGCTAAGACTAGTTAAATTTTTGATATTTCTCTGTATACACTCTTTTACTTTTAGAATTGTAAGATCCATATCCCTATGGGCTCCGCCAAGCGGTTCCTCGATAATCTCATCGATTATACCAAGGCCCAACAGATCATAAGATGTCATCTTAAGTGCGCACGCAGCTTCGTTTGCAAATTTTGCATCTCGAAATAGTATAGACGCACACCCCTCAGGAGAGATTACAGAATAGACAGAGTTCTCAAACATTGCAATCCTGTCAGCTACAGAAATCGCAAGAGCTCCGCCAGAACCTCCTTCTCCAATAACAATTGCCAATGAAGGAGTCGATAATGAGCTCATTAGACATATAGACTCAGCAATCGCATTGGACTGTCCCCTCTCTTCGGCCTCAATACCAGGATATGCACCTGGCGTATCTATAAAGGTAATCAGAGGCAAATTAAATTTTTGTGCATGTCTCATTAACCTCATAGCCTTTCTATATCCCTCTGGGTAAGGCATACCAAAGTTCCTGTATACATTGCTCTTTGTATCGTTACCCTTCTGGTGCCCTAACACAACCACACTGACGCCTGAAAGTTTAGCTATTCCACCTATGATTGCAGGATCATCCCTATAAAGCCTGTCACCCTTCATCTCAAACCAATCCTCAAAAACCCCTGATATCAAATCCATAGTAGTGGGTCTCTTTGGGTGCCTTGCTATCTGAAGCCTTTGATAGGGCGTAAGATCCTTCATTGTAACCCTATATAGATTTTCAACTCTTTGCTGAAGAGCCTCTATCTCCCCATTCATATCCTCTCCCGTTTCGGCTGAAGCTCTTTTAAGTTCTTCAATCTTGTTATAAAGTTCTACTATTGGTTTTTCAAAATCAATATATTGTTCTTTTTTATCAATAGCCATGCCAAGTCACCAACTTTTTCAACGTTTCTTTAAGCGCCTTTCTTTCAACCACAGAATCGATCATCCCGTGTTCTAATAAATATTCTGATCTTTGAAACCCTTGAGGCAGCTTTTGTCTTATTGTCTGCTCTATAACTCGCGGACCAGCAAACCCTATCAGAGCTCCAGGCTCAGCAACAATTATGTCGCCAAGTGTTGCGAAGCTTGCAGAAACGCCCCCTGTGGTCGGATGAAGTAATACAGAGATATACAATCCGCCCATCTCCTTATATTTTCCCACAACCATTGAGGTCTTTGCCATCTGCATAAGAGAAAGCATGCCCTCTTGCATTCTTGCACCGCCAGATGAACTAAACAAAATAAGCGGCAATTTGTTTTCTCTGGCGTAATTGGTAATTCTAAAAATCTTCTCTCCAACCACCGAACCCATACTGCCGCCTACAAAGTCAAAATCTATTATTCCAGCAGCAATCTGTTTATCAGCTATAGTCCCAACTCCTACTAAAATAGCCTCTTCCTTTCCCGTTTTAGAGTTTGCTTCCTTAAGCCTGTCAGAATAAGGCATTGTGTCTACAAAGTTGAGACTGTCAACGGGCAAAATCCCAGAAAACATTTCGTTAAAAATGTCAAATGTAATATCTATTCTCTCTTGCACTGTCAACCTAAAATGATAATTGCAATGATGACAAACCTTAAGGTTATCGTTTAATTCACGCGTATATATTGCATTATTACAATTTGGACACTTTGTCCAAAGGCCTCCAGGTATATCTCTTTTCTTCACATTAAAAAATTTTTCTAACAATGTATCACCTCAACCCTTCAAAAACAATTAATAAATATATCAAAAGAATCAAAAACTCCAAAGGAGTCTTGCTCTTGAACCATCCTGTTAAAGGAAATGAAAAGCTTCTCTTGCTAAAAGGATAGAAAAGCTTGACACCTTTATTACCTATCATATCAAAAAGTATATGAAGAGCATAACATAAAGTAAAAAAAGTTATAAAGCTTACAAAAAAATTAAAGTCTATATTCATAAGAAATCTTAACAAAAAAGTTATCAATAAGTCCACAATTATTATTGCAGATAAAGAATGCCAAAAGCCCCTATGGGAGAAAAAAATTCCAAAAAAAGGATTTTTTACCAAACTTGATATCTTTGAAGTTGTTATATCAATATCTGGCAATAGCGAGCCCAGAGAGCTGCCGCAAAAAACCCCAATTTCATTATAGCTCTTTACCCATTCAGGGTGATTGACATATATAGCTATTACAGTACCGATTCCGCCTACCAGATGCGTAAATCCCGTCAAGACCTATCAAACCACTCTCTTAGATATTGACCAGTAAAAGAATCCTTTGCCTTCATTATTTCTTCAGGAGGCCCAAAAGCGACTATCTGACCTCCTTTGTCTCCTCCGTCAGGACCCAGATCAATAACCATATCGGAGGCGTACACCACATCAAGATTATGCTCGACTACAATGACAGAATCTCCTCTGTCTACCAATCTCTGCAAGACGTTAACCAATTTCTTTATGTCATCGAAGTGAAGTCCTGTGGTTGGCTCATCAAGTAAGTACAACGTATTGCCTCTGAATTTTTTTGTCAGCTCATACGCAAGCTTCAATCTTTGGGACTCACCGCCAGACAGAGTGGTTGCGCTCTGACCAAGTCTTATATATCCCAGACCAATATCGCCCAAAACAGACAACTTTCTCGATATTGACGGCTGAGCAGAAAAGAAATCTCTTGCCTCTTCTACGCTCATATTTAACACGTCAGATATGTTTTTCCCCTTGAACTCTACTCTGAGCGTATCTTTTTGAAATCTTGTACCATTACAAACATCACATGGAACATATACATCAGGCAAAAATAACATTTGAATTTTCTTGAAACCTTCTCCCCTACAAGATTCACACCTTCCGCCCTTTACATTGAAACTAAAGTGACCGGGCTTGAAACCCAATCTTTTTGACTCGGGCAAGGCAGCGAACAAATCTCTTATATCATCCAACACACCAGTATAGGTAGCAGGATTAGACCTTGGGGTTCTTCCAATAGGCGATTGATCCATCAAGAGGACTCTGTCAACTTTTTCAACGCCATCGATCGATTTATACTGCCCTGGCATCTCTCTAAAGCCCTTTTCTTTTCTTATACCCTTATATAATATTTCATACAACAATGTGCTTTTTCCTGAACCAGAAACGCCAGTTATGGTGCAAAATACCTTAAAGGGCAAATTTATATCAATATTTTTTAGGTTAAATTGATTTGCGCCAGATATTTTCAAGAAACTGTCTGATTTTCTCCTAACAGTATTTTCTATAATTTTAAGCTTTCCAGAAAGATATTTGCCAGTTAAAGTGTCTGATTTATAGAGACCTTTTAGATCTCCAGAATACACTACTTCTCCGCCTTTTTCTCCTGCAGCAGGACCCATATCTACTATAAAATCTGCAGCCTCAATTGTTTCTCTATCGTGTTCTACGACCACCACAGTATTGCCTATGAGAGCAAGATTCTTTAGACTGTCCACCAACCTTGATATATCCCTCGGATGCAAGCCGATGCTTGGCTCATCAAGCACATAGAGCACCCCTACCAAGCCAGAGCCTATCTGAGTAGCAAGTCTCAACCTTTGGACCTCACCACCAGACAGAGTCATTGTAGCCCTATCCAGCGTTAAATAGTCAAGTCCAAGGTCCAGAAGGTATTGAAGTCTTTTTTTTATCTCCTTGAAAATGGGCTTCGAAATCTCTTCCTTTTCGCTTGCATGTGTTTCATATTTATAAATATTGCTTTCATAATCTTCGACAAATTTTAGAATCTTTTTTGGAACAAGAGACAATAAATCAGCAATATTCATTTCGTTTATATATACGCTAAGAGCCTCTTTTCTCAATCTTGTGCCATTACATGCGCTACACGTTTTCATAACCAGAAAATCTTTAAATTCATCCCATGACTCATTAGAAGACTCTGAGCGCTTTCTTTCAATATATTTATTTATCCCCTCAAATGAGGGCTCGGCATCAGACTCTGCCCTATCACCATACAAAAGCAGATCTATCTCTTCGGGGCTAAGTTTCTTAACAGGCTTATCAATACTTATCCCTCTTGATCTGGCGAAGTTCAATAAGCTGTATATATAGTATTGGTTATACCTACCTCTATATATCCTTGCCGCGCCATTTCTCAGGGAAAGCTCCATATCGAAAATCTTTTCAGGATCTAACTCCTCGACAAATCCTAATCCATGGCACACAGGACATGCACCATATGGGCTATTGAAAGAAAAAAGTCTTGGACTCAGTTCTACAAGACTAAAACCACACTTTGGACAGGAGAGCTTTTCGCTATAAAGATCAAACTGTCCATTCTTTCTCTGAACTCTGATTACACCATTGCCCGCTTCAAGGGCCAGCCTTAAAGCTTCGCTCAATCTTTTAACTTTGTCACTGCTAAGAGTGATTTCATCCACAACCAAAATTATTGTATGTTTTTTATTTTTTTCCAAAATTATATCTTCTTCTGAGATGTCATAAGTCTTTGAATCTATAATCATCTTCAAAAAGCCCTGTTTTCTATATCTGTTTATTAAATCCTTAAATTCACCCTTCCTTCCCTCAATCAGCACTGCAGTTATCATTATTAACTCATTTGGGTATCTTCTAAATAAATCGCTGACTATTTCGTCCAGGGAGGTAGCTTTTATTGGGATTTTGCACTTTGGACAATACGCTACTCCAATTCTTGCATAAAGCAATCTAAAGTAGTCGTATATCTCAGTAAGAGTGCCAACAGTCGAGCGAGGATTGTGAGACATCCCTCTTTGATCTATAGAGACGGCAGGAGAAAGTCCCTCGATAGATTCGACCTGTGGCTTCTTCAACTGGCCTAAAAACTGTCTTGCATAGACCGACAATGATTCTGCATATCTTCTCTGACCCTCAGCATAAAGCGTATCAAAAGCCAGAGATGATTTGCCAGAACCAGACACGCCAGTAAAAATAATAAATTTATTTCTTGGGATGTCAATATTAACATCCTTTAAGTTGTTTTCCTTTGCTCCTCTAATTTTTATATAGTCCACAATGACCTCAATTTATGACATTATATTTTTATTATTTATATAAATTGAACCTACTAATATATTCAATAGTAGAAGGATCGAGAAGCTCAGACAAATCTTCATTCGACGAAATCTTTCTTCTAATTAGATTCGATGAAGTATCAGGTATATCAACTTTAAAAAATTCTATATTCTCAAGGATTTCTCTTGGCAATGACTCAATTGAATCGCCAATATCTGTATTTCTTTCAAATACGGCGAACTTACATATTTCTAAAATATCATTAATCCTGTACCAACTTGGCAAGGATAGCGCAGTATCTAAGCCCATAACAAAATATAAATTTGAATCAGGATACATATCTCTTATCTTTATTAAGGTTAAAAAGGTATAAGAAGGCTCCTCCCCCGCAATTTCCAAATCGCTTAAAGTAAATCTTTTCTCATCCTTTGTGCACTCATAGAGCATACACCATCTATGATAGTCACTTGCATAGAGATTGCTTTTTAAAGGCGATCTCTTTGCAGGAATCCAAAGAAAAAGATCAGGATCAAGTAAATTAAGCGAAGCTTGAGCTAATTTTAAATGACCAATATGAACAGGATCAAAGGTGCCTCCAAGGATAGCTATTTTATGTTCGAATTTGACCATTCCCAAAAATTATATATTTCATAGTAGTCAAGGCATCCAGACCCATCGGCCCTCTTACATGAAGCTTTTGTGTACTTATGCCCACTTCTGCTCCAAAACCAAACTCGCCACCATCTGTAAACCTTGTCGATGCGTTAGCATAAACAGCACTGGCATCTACATCCCTAAGAAACCTTTTTACGCTCGAATAGTTTTCTGAAACTATAGCTTCAGAATGTTTTGAACCATATTTATTAATATGACTGACTGCATCTCTTAGATCCTTTACTACTTTGATTGCAACAATTAGATCATGATATTCTTTGTACCAATCTTCCTCAGTTGCAGGAATAGCGTCTTTAACATATTTAAGAGTCTGCTGACAACCTCTTATCTGTACGTCCTTTTTTCTAAATTCCATAACAAGAGGAACAATTATGTTTGAAGCGATATTTTTATGAACTAATACCTTTTCAATTGAGTTGCAGACTGATGGCCTTTGGGTTTTCGCATTTATTGCTATCTTTAACGCCATATCAATGTTTGCCGATTCATCGATATATAGATGACAGTTACCTATTCCAGTTTCAATCACTGGCACAAAAGAATTCTCTACGACATGCTTTATTAATCCCTCTGAACCCCTTGGAATAACGACATCTATCAACCCTCTTTGTTTCAACAGAACATCAACAGCACTTCTATCAGGAGTATCTATAAATTGAACTGCAGCCTCATCTATTTGCGCCTCATTTAAAGACTCTTTTATCAAACCTACAAGAACTTTGTTTGTATTAATTACCTCACTGCCACCTTTGAGAATTACAGCATTGCCAGACTTAATTGCCAGCGTCGTAATCTCTATAGTCACATTTGGTCTTGATTCGTATATAACCCCAATGCATCCCAGTGGTACCCTTTTACAATAAATTTCAAGCCCATTAGGCCTTTTAGTCCCAAAGGAAACGCTTCCAATTGGATCTGGGAGAATGGACACTTTTTTACATCCCTCAGACATCTGGACAATTCTTTTGTGGTCCAAAAGCATTCTGTCAATCAAACTTGAAGAAATACCATTTTGACGGGCAGCTTCTATGTCTGAGACGTTGGCAGCAAGGATATTCTTTTCATAATCGATCAATTTTTTTGACAGAAGATTAATAAAGTTATTTTTAACATTTGTATCTAATGACGCAATATTATAAGTCGACTCCTTTGCTTCCTTACATAATTTTTCAACATATTCTTTAATCTCCATAGAACCTCCACTCAAGGTTTAGATAATTATTAGATAATCTTTGTGAACTATTTCATCACCAAACTTATATCCCAAGATATTGTAAATATTTTTAGTATTAGAACCCTTTAATCTTAGAATTTCATTAGAAGGATAATTCGTTAACCCTTTCGCTACAATATTACCAGATTGATCGGAAATTTCAACAACGTCAGCTCTTTTGAAATTGCCCGACACATCTACAATGCCAGATGGCAGAAGGCTTTTATTTTTCAAAAGTGCATCCCTTGCCCCCTGATCTATTATGATCTTACCCTTAGTTCGCGTATTATGCTTTATCCAGGACATTTTCTGTGAACTCTTTTGACAGGGCTCGAAACAAGTGCCCATATTGATTTCACTATCGATAACCTGAAAAAATTCTTTAATTTTCTTGTTTGAGATGATATAAACAGGAATACCTGCATCGGTAGCTATCTGAGCGGCCTTAAGCTTGGTATACATACCGCCAGTACCCAATTTTGAATTAGGTTGGTCTGCAATCTTAAAGAGATCGCTGTCTATTTTCTTAATACTTTTTAGAATCGTTTTCGGATTATTTTTATCCAGATAAAAACCCTCGACATCTGTAAAAAGAGTTAGGACATCAGCTCTTACCAGCAAAGATACCACTGCTGAAAGAGTATCGTTATCGCCAATCTTTATCTCTTCTACGGCCACAGTATCGTTTTCATTTATAATCGGAACAATATTGGACTTCAAAAGCACCTTGAAGGTATTTTGGATATTTAGAAACCTCTCTCGATCGGACAAGTCAGCAGCCGTAAACAAAAGCTGTGCACACTGAATATTATTTTTGTCAAAAGCTCTCTTGTAGGCATTCATCAAATAAACCTGCCCCACAGAAGCAGCAGCCTGCTTTTCAGGAATTGATTTTGGATTTCTAATATTGGTATAAAATCTTCCAAGTCCGATTGCCCCTGAAGAAACCAATACAAATTTCAAACCTTTTTTCATCTTTTCAGCAATTCCATCAGCAATTAAATTTACAAATTCTTCATTAACAGAATTGGATTTAATCAGGGAAGAAGTGCCTATTTTTAAAACAACTTTTCTATTCATCGCATAAGAAACTTATCTTTGACAGCATCGCTCTCACACCTTATAAAAGTTTTATGTTTTAATTATATATCAATATTGAACATTTTATTTTTTAATTTATAAAAAAATTAAATAAAAATTTTAGGTTCAGCAAAAGTTTTTAGGATAACATTCCTAAAATTATCAATACTTTCAGCGTCATTTGTGCTCAAAGAAAAAACTCTTTCGTTCAATCCTTTGAAATATTCTATAAGAGTATTTTCTGTCTCTTTATCTATGAGATCACATTTGTTTAGCAAAACCATTCTATTCCTTTTCAATAGTTCTTCATTATATTGGAAAAGCTCTTTCAAAATAATATGATAATCTGACATAGGATCCTGGCTAGAATCAAGAACAATTATCAAATAATTTGAACGGTCAATATGCCTTAGAAAAATGTTTCCCAAACCCTTACCTAGACTTGCACCTTCTATAATTCCAGGAATATCAGCCAAAACAACAGATTGTTCATCATTAGACAGAACTCCAAGCACTGGCTTAATCGTAGTAAAAGAATAATCGCCTACTATTGCATTAGCATTAGTAAGAGCGTTTAGAAGTGAAGACTTGCCTGCATTGGGGAGACCCACAAGACCAATGTCTGCAAGAATTTTCATCTCTAACAATACGTCTCTCGCTTCACCAGGTTCTCCCTCTTGGGCATAATGAGGAACTCTATTGGTTGAGGTTGCAAAATTTGAATTGCCCAGGCCACCTCTTCCGCCCTTAACTATCAGAAAAACTCTTCCTTCATAATCAAGGTCGCATATAGTTTCATTTGTGTTCAGATCGGTAACTATTGTTCCGACTGGCACTTTGATGAACAAATCATCTGCATCACAGCCATGCATTTTTTTGGAAGTTCCAGGCTCGCCGTTTTTCGCCTTGAATTCCTGATTGGGTTTGAAAAATGCCAGATCGCTAAGCTCCCTAGTAGCTACCAGATATATATCTGCGCCCTTTCCGCCATCTCCACCATCAGGACCGCCTTTTGGGACATACTTTTCTTTTCTAAAACTCACACATCCTTTTCCGCCATGCCCCCCCAAAAACTTAACTCTTGCTGTATCAGGAAAAATATATGATTTAAACCCCATAATAAATTAATTAGGGAAAACTTCTACTACTACCCTGCCAGCCTTTTTAGTAAAACTAACCTTACCATCAATCTTTGCATAGATTGTATAGTCTCTTCCAAGTCCTACATTGCTGCCAGGTCGTATCTTCGTGCCATGCTGTCTCAAGATAATACCTCCAGCATTTATAGCCTCACCACCATATACTTTTACGCCCAGATATTGAGGATTGCTATCTCTTCCGTTCCTTGAACTGCCGCCACCTTTTTTAGATGCCATCTAAATCACCTCTCTTTGAATACTTTTTTATAATTTATGCCTCAGAAACTCTCAAAAGTGTAAATTGCTGTCTGTGACCCTTTTTGTTCCTATAGCCCTTCTTTGGCCTATATTTGAAGGTTATAACGGTCTTCTCTTTGCCGCTGCCTTCAACAGTAGTTTCGACACTTGAAGTTTTGATTTCAGATTCTTCGCCAAAAACCAAAGCGTTTTCAACTATGAACTTATCTCCACTGTTAGCGCCATCCATAAAAGGAACTTTTATCTTATCGCCTGGAGCTACCAAAAACTCCTTGCCCTTAATGTTCAAAACATAAACCACGATTTATTCCTCCTTAAAAAATATGGCGGAGAGAGAGGGATTCGAACCCTCGAAGCAGTTTTAGCCGCTTACTCCCTTAGCAGGGGAGCGCCTTCGACCTCTCGGCCATCTCTCCATCAGCAAAAAAATTATAACAGAAATTTAAATTTTTGCAAACAATCCGTTTTTATATTAAATATATTTTTTAGTATTATGTCAAATATGTATAACTACTCAGTTTATTATATCTGATAAATTACAAAAAAAAGCGCGCAACCATCCTAAAATAGCTGCGCGAAATTAATATGATTAAAGCTCAGTTACAGTAACAGCACCAGTTGGACAAACTGATACGCAGGTCATGCAACCAACACAATCGTCTGCCCTTGTTGGTTGAGACTTGCCATTTACCATGTCGAAAACCTGATTTGGGCAATTATCTGCGCATGCAGCATCGCCATTGCAAGTGTCCTGATCTACTTTTACAACATAAACCATTAATATTACCTCCTCCAAATATATTCAACAGATTATATTTTATCAAATTTAAATAAATAAATAAATACCTCCCTCAAAACACGAGGGAGGTATTTGAATTAGACTTTAATTAGCTAGGAGTATAGTGCCAATCTGGGTTATTGTGAAATTCTTCTTTTAGAACTACAAATGAAGTAGTAACGTAGATATACTCTACAACCCCTTCATTAGCAAGCTCTGCAATAGCCCCATCAACTGCTTTTTTGTCTTCTCCGATTTTTTCAGCAATTTGCCTATTTTTAGCCTGTTTTACAGATTTCAAATAATCGCAAACTTTAACCTTAATTGCTGGATCAGCAGCCATGTTATTTCACCGCCTTTATTTTAAGCACCGATTTTATTACCATTTAAACGTTGCTGTAGAACGGAAGGTTGGAATGGAGAAGATATAATCATCAATATGCTTATCGGTAAATGGTAAGCCTGTAACCTTGAAGAATCTTTCCCAACCAATTCTATTGATCCATTCCCCATAACGCTCGCCTTGTTTTGCATCCTTAGCATAAACGTCAATAAGCATCCTTACCGTCTGGACAACTGTTGGCCATTTTGGTGGTTCGTTTGGAATATATGGAACGGCCAACTTTGAAAACATTGCAGGGTGTCTGGCGTCAGAAACCTTACCACCAACGAAGATTGCAGCTCCATCGTTCTTTGGATCAAATATAGGTATTGCTGGGCACATAGTATAGCAGTTTCCGCAATACATACACTTCTCATCGTTTATAACAACCGACTTCTTCGATGGCTCTGGTCTGATTGCCCTTGTAGGACATGCAGCTACCACGTTTGGTATCTCACACATCTTGGCAACCTTTTCATCCAAAACCTTTGGTGGAACCCTGTGTATTCCTACAATTGCTACGTCTGAGCAGTGGACTGCACCGCACATATTTAAGCAGCATGCCAGAGAAAGTCTAAGTCTGGCTGGAAGCTTTGCTTCGGTATAATAATCAAAAACCCCGTCCATAACAGCCTTTACTATGCCAGATGCGTCAATTGCTGGGGTATGGCAGTGAATCCAACCCTGGGTGTGAAGCATATTTGAAATAGTATTGCCTACGCCGCCAGGAGAGTATCCCATCGCATGTAAATCTGCCTTTAAAGGCTCAATATTAGATTCGTCTTCGAGCAAGAACTCGATAGAGTGCCTACTGGTGAACCTGAAAAATCCATTGCAATACTTATCAGCAAGATCGCAAAATGCTCTTAAAGTGTCAATATGCATAAGTCTTGGTGTTGCTGATCTTACTGTATATAGTTTTTCGCCATTTTCAGCTACGTGAACTAACGTTCCCGTATCTAAGACTTCGTGATATTTCCATTTTCCATAGTTTCTCTTACAAAGGTCGGACATCATGTCCAGATATTTTGGTGGTCCGAAATCTGTCTTAACCATTATTGGTTCACCTCCTCTTTATCCCAGAAGAAGAATGGATTGGCACGTGGATGCAAGACCATCTGAGGAACAGCAGGAAGCCCTGTCGCCTTCAAGAAACTTCTCATACCCAATCTATAGATAAGTTCTCCAGTTCTTTCTCTCATCTTTCCATTCTCATCCCACCATTCCCAAATCTTCTCAAGAAGATCAGAAATTTCGGTGTATGGAGGCTTCATTTCCATAAATGGAACTACCACCCAAGACATAAATGCTGACTGCAAGATTGGAGCATGGCCACCTATCAATATAGTAGCACCATTGATCTTACCCTGTCTGAGAGCTTTTGGCATCTTATTTATGCAGTTATGGCATCTCACACAGTTGTTGTCATCAATCGAAAGAGACTTGGTTACTGGGTTGTAAGAAATGCACTTTGTTGGACATTTATCGACTACCTGTCCAATAATGTCAAATCCACCATTCACATAATTTACTACTTCTGTTCTATTAACCTGAATATTGTCTTTCCAGGTGCCGATAATTGAACAGTCAGCTCTGGCTTTTGCTGCAACGCCGTCATTGGCGCAGCCTGAAATCTTGATCTTGAACTTGTATGGCCACATAGGTCTGTGAAGCTCATTCTGATATCTTCTTGTAAGAGTGTCTACAATGTCAAGCGTGTCAATACATGCCCACTCACATCTGCCTGGTCCGACACATGCGCTTGGAGTTCTGAGGTCTGATCCAGAACCACCCAAATCCCATCCTTCATGAGCAAGGTCATCAGCTACGTTTTGCAGCTCATTGGTATGAGTGCCGAGCAAAATGATGTCGCCTGTTGCGCCGTGGAAGTTTGTCAAGCCGCTGCCACGCTTCTCCCATATATCAAGGAGCTTTCTTAGCCTATCGGTCTTATAAAACCATCCGGCAGGCTGGTTGATTCTCATAGTGTGAAATTCGGTCAATCCTGGAAATTGCTCAGGAACATCAGAATAACGACCGATTACTCCGCCACCATACCCTGTAACACCGACAATTCCGCCGTGTTTCCAGTGAGTAATTTTTTCTTCATACGAGAGCTCTAATTGACCAAGGAGGTCATTACAAGCTTCGTTCTTCTCAGCGCCTTTTTTGATCTCCTTTACAAAACTTGGAAAAGGACCATCTAGAAGCTGGTCTAACATTGGAGTCTTCCTTAATTCTGGCATCTAATCAGTACACCCCCTTAAGGTGAAATAAATTTTGTTTAAACAAATGGGTAAGCTACTATCACCTCCCCTAAATTAAACACATCCTGTCGGTTTTGGTAATCCTGCAATTTTGCAAGCGCCCTTTGCAGGTCCAGTTGGGAAAAGCTCGTAAACCTTTTTTAGATCCATTCCATTGTCCTTACAGAGCTTTCTTACCATTGGAGCAATTTGATACTTTTTGAAATAGTCGTGTAGATAATTTACCATCTTCCAGTGCTCTTCTGTTAACTCTTCTACTTGCTCGGTCTTTGCCAAGTACTTAGCTACATCTTCATTCCATTTTTCAGGATCTTGAAGAAAACCATCTTCATCAACTTCTAATTGTTCACCATTAACATCGATAAATGGCATAAATTAACACCTCCAAAATTTATTTTAAAGTATGATACAGCAAATTAAGATTTCGCATACTTCCCTGCTGGGAATGGAAAGTCTACAATAGCATCGCCCACCAGGTCAACTAAACCCTTAATCTTTACGTGATCGAGCTCTTTTTTATATCCCTCGTGAACTATAAAGCTATTGTGAGCCTTGCCAATAGAGCATATTACCACAGCTATATCAGGATTTACTGACATATACTGCTCAGCCTTATTTTTCGACAGTTTAACTCTTAATTTAATGCTCTCTGGATCGTCCCAAAGTATAGCAGTTCCGCCTCCACAGCACCAGTTCATCTCTCTGTTTGGAGTCATCTCAGTAAATACACCATCTGGCAAAATCTTAGAAAGCACATATCTTGGCTCTTCGATAATGCCCGCACCTCTGGAATTGTTACAAGAGTCATGAAGCGTTACCTTCATACCTTCATACCTTGACGGATCTATTTTAATTCTTCCGCTATCTATTAGCTCTATTAACTTGTGAACAAGGTGTATGTAGTGATATTTTTTATCGACCCATTCACCGTTTACAGCCTTGGTCATCATCTTCCAGGTTCTCCACCCATGAGCGCATTCACCCAGAACAATTTCCTTACAATCCTTCATTTTGAAAGATTGATCTATAAGAAGTTTGTTCAACATTCTCATTGTATTCTCGTGTAGAAACAGTCCAAAGTTGCCTGTTTCTATAATATTACTTGAAATTGTCCATTTTATGCCTGCAGCATGCATTACCTTTGCTACACCCATCATGGTGTCAGGATAAGCGAAAAAGTCAGCAGAGGAGGGATTATAAAGTAGCTCGGCATCCCAATCGTCAACTGGTATTTTTATATCCACACCTGTTTCTTCTTTAAGCTCTTCTTCAAGGAACTCAACCGTATCCATAAGACCAGGCTTCGAGATAATCATATGATTGCCCAGCTTCCACATGGAGGTTAAAACGCTCCAGTGAAACTGAGATACGAAACCGCACTGAACAAGTATCTCTCTGCCATATCTTGTGATTTCTGCAGTATCAATGCCCATAGGGCAGTAATATGAACACCTTCTGCACTGCGAACACTGGTAAAAGTAGTAATACATCTCTTTAAGGCCCTCAAAGGTAACCTTTTCTGCGCCTACAATAGGTCCAAGAATCGCACCCTGAGTAGTGAAATATTTCTTGTAATATCTCCTCAGGAGGTCTGCTCTCATAACTGGTATATTTCTAAGCTCACCAGTCCCCTGATAGGTGTGGCAGGCATTCACACATGCTCCGCACTTTACGCAGCTCTCCATGTAAACTTTCAATTGTCTGTGCTCAGCTAAAATACGAGCAAATGCACTCACAAAGCGTGATTCTAATTCCGTTTCATCAAAAGGCTTGTCCAATGGCTCAAGAGGATATATCTTTGGAGCAAAAAATGGAACAAGAGGCTTCTCGCCCTTATCCATAGTTTGAACAGTTTTAAACTTATCACTCTCCCACCATCTCTGAGCAAATCTTCCTTTTTCTTCGCTTCTGTCAAAATTCATATTCTATTTACCTCCAGTCCATTCACAAACCTTGCTTCTCCAGTCAAAGACCATGACCTTCTTGGGATCATAGTTAGTTATCATCCAACGAGCAAAAAATATGCCACAGGAGTGCATAAGTTTACTGAAAGGAAAATAGATGAGTAAGATCTCCACCAGAAACAAGTGCCAGGTGAAGATAGGGTTATCGGGTAGGGCTACAGGATGCAATGTGAAAAGACCCATTATCCATCTCTGTGCTACGTCATACTCTACTCCATAAGTAGAGCTAAATCTCATAAAGTTACCCATGCAGGAGATTCCCAAAATTAATAAAACGATTAAATAGTCGATGCCGTCTGACATAACCCTGACAATGGGATTAAAAAATCTCCTGAGCAAGAGATAGATCAAACTCAAACTAAGAAATATACCAGAGACAGTACCCAACAACTCAGACATATGTAAGCTTGTTTCAGGGCTAACACCTAAAATTGTGAATTGATGTCCAAGTGTTCCTATGCCAACAATGTGGCCAATGATAATTAAAGCTAAGGAAACGTGGAAAACCCAACCCCCAATCCATAAATCTGTCCATTTACCAGAATAAACGGTGGAGTTGTAAATTTTCAATAGAATCGGTCGAAACAAAAATGAATCAAGAAGAACCTTTATAAAAGCTCCCTCAGCAGTCTTTGGTGCTGGAAAATCCGTCAAAGGATACACAACAGGAGCCTTCATCCACCTGTAAACCTGAAGTGGAACCCCCACAAAAAACACAACAATTGCTAAATAAGACAAAACATTACCAACTAAAAAAGAGAACCAATCCAATAGACATTCACCCCTTCTACTAAAGTATTCACCCCATGGGCAAAGCATTACTCCATTAAACTATAACAAAAATTATGCGAATTAACAAGTAATTCTTATTAAACCTTCAATAAAATAACATTATAGTCCCATAAAAAATACTTATCAAATAATAAATAATTTATATATTATACTTCAATCTCCATCTCTTTTTCCAAAAGCAATCTTGCCCAGGATGCCATATGCTGATGCATTACTCCCCAATTACCATACCCTTGATAAAGCCAATTTTTAATCTTTATCCTTTCACTGTCTTTGCTGTATGGACACTCTGATTCTACTGGGTTTATGCCTTGAATTTTCTTAGATAAAGTTTTTATATGTTCCTCTTCCACCAAAAGAAGGGGCCTGATTAAGTAAATATCCCTTCTTGACAAATATTTAATTGGCACAAGCACATTGGGTCTTCCATTCATAGCTATAGTCATAATAGCGCCCTCCAATAGATCATCAAGATGGTGCCCAAGGGCTAAGTGCGTAGCTCCCATAATCTTTGCACCGTCCACCAATGCGCCCCTTCTAAGATGAGAGCAAATAGCGCAGGGAGACTCTGCCTCAGACAGCGAACTATATATAAGAGATTTTTTCTCGATATAGGGAATATCGTTTACGAACAAATATTCTTTAATTTTATCGTAGCTAAAACCTGGAAACCCCTGATCAACCAAGATAGCGCAAAGCTTATACTTATCCTTTCTATGTCTCAAGACTTCGTTCAATGCCCAAAGAGTTATAAGACTGTCCTTACCTCCAGACAGTCCGACAGCAAGAGTCCCACCATTTGGAAGAATTGAATATTTATAATCAAGTTCTAATATCTTGTTTAGTGTCCTCTTAATCAGTCCCAATAATAATTCCACCACCTAATAATTCTTTATTATCTGTCGCATAAAAAGAGGCAATCTGTCCTGGCGTAGGAGCGAAAACCTTTTCGTGAAAACTCGCGTAAACTTTATCTGCTTCGAACTTAATGTCACACATAACAGGCTTCGCCTGATATCTTACCTGTACCAGACACTTATCCGATAATTCGCTTAAAAGATTGATATCTCCTATTAATACTGAGTTCTTATAGCAAAATTCTTTTGTATTTAGATAAACTATATTTGCAAGATGGTCCTGACTTTGGACATACAGCTTCACGGGTTCCTTGTGGCCCAGGCCTCTACTTTCACCTATTGTATAAAGATATGAACCCAAATGATTTGCGACTACCTTACCCTTATATAAGAACTTCCCGGATTTTATTCCGCACCTGTCTTTGATCAGTTCCTTATATCCTTTCTTCACAAAACAAAGGTCTTGACTTGAAGGAATGTCTTTCCAAAACGAATATTTTTCTTGCATAGCTTCTGTTACATGTTTTTTTGTGATATCCCCGAGAGGGAAGATAGTCCTCTTAAGATATTCAACTGGAACCAAAGAAAGAAAGTAACTTTGATCTTTTCTTCCATCCAGTCCTCTAAATACTCTCGTCCTTTCTGTGTGAGAGACTCTCACATAATGGCCTGTAGAAATAAAATCGCATTTAAAACTTAACCTAAATTTATCCAATATTTTAAATTTTACCTTCATATTACACATTGAACACGGATTTGGCGTAAATCCTGAAAAAATCATTTCTATAGATTTATCGATTACATTTTTTTTAAAGAGCTCTTGGGCATCATAAGATTCAAATTGTACGCCTAACAAATCGCTTAATTTGCTCGCTCTTGACAAGGCTTCTTGGCTTTCGAACAGTTTAATGTATAGGCATATCACATCAAATCCTTGCTGCTTAAGTAAAAAAGCGGTATAGAAACTGTCTATACCGCCGCTAAATCCCACAACAACCCTCTTATTCAATTTTTAAAAGAAAAATTAAGCTAAGCTAAAAATGGAGAAATTTCTTTTGCAATCTTCTCTTTCGCTACTGCACCCACAATCCTCTTTTGCTCTTCTCCATCTTTATAAAGAATCAAAGTAGGAATGCTCACGATCCTTAAGCCTTGTGCAAGAGCCCTATCGTTATCTACATTGACCTTACAGATCTTTAGCTTGCCAGCATATTCCTTGTCTAGCTCTTCCAACATAGGAGCCACCATTCTGCATGGGCCGCACCATGGAGCCCAGAAATCTATGAGAGTAACGCCAGTCGATATCTCATCCTTAAAACTTGATTCGTTTAATTCCTTCATATATATCACTCCCTCTAAAAAATTAATATCTTTAAAAACTCTCTTATATATTAAACCAAAATTATATTTTAGACAATTATTAATAAAGATGCTAATATTTATCAACTGTTTTGGAAGGAGTGAGGTATTTGTTAAAATCTAGTGTTGTAGGATACCCAAGAATTGGTGAGAAAAGAGAGCTAAAAGTTCTTCTTGAAAACTTTTGGCAAGGCAAAATCGATGAGAGTGAATTCTTGTCAAAATACCATGAGCTTGAACTCTCAAGGTGTAAACTGCAATCAGAATTTGGCATAGATCTAATACCAGTCGGAGATATGTCAATGTACGACCACGTGCTCGATACAGCTTATATGTTCGGGGCTATTCCAAAGAGATTCGGTAGAGCAAATGGTCTTGATCTATCAGTTTATTTTTCTATGGCAAGAGGATCAAAAGACGCTACAGCAATGGAGATGACAAAGTGGTTTGACACAAACTACCATTATCTTGTTCCAGAGATAGATGACGAACAAACTTTTCATCTAAATTATTCTTTTGTATTGGAATCCTTTAAAAGGGCCAAGGAAATAGGGCTTAATACGAAACCTGTAATCTTAGGCGGTTTTACATTTCTAAAGCTGTCAAAATCCTATTCTCCAAAAAGGTTTAAAGACCTTTTGCTAAAACTTGCACCTCTGTACGTAGAACTTATCCAGAAGCTTGAAAAGGAAGGCGCTGAATACGTCCAAATTGACGAGCCATATCTAGTACATGGACTCTCGACTGATGAAATCAAAATATTTAGAGAATTTTATTTTAATATCTTGCCTTATTTAAATTGCAAAACTATTTTACAAACATATTTCGAGGGCGTACCTGAAATAGAGATGCTTTACGAATTGCCATTTAAGGGCTTTGGGCTTGATTTTTGTAAGTCGGAAGAAAACCTAAACAAGATTTTAGAAACAAATTTTCCTGAAAACAAGTTCTTGGTAGCAGGCATATTAAATGGAAGAAGTATATGGAAATCAGATCTTAGCAAGGCTGTCAAACTTGTCGAAAAGATTTCTAAAAAGATTTCTTTGGACAACATCATACTTTCTACCAGTTGCTCCTTGATGCACATTCCAGCCTCTGACAAAAATTCTGAAAATTTTCCTGAAGAGCTAACCAAAAGGCTTTCTTTTGCAAAAGATAGGCTTGAAGAATTGTACATATTAAAGGAATTTTTAAATAAAAACAGCGCTTTTGAAGATAAGATAAATCAATCACATTCAATATGGGAAAAAACTCCAGAATCATTCTTTATACAAGATGTCCATAATAAAGTAAAAAACCTGAAAAAGGAAGACTTCATAAGGAAAGAGCCGTTTGAAGAAAGATATAAGGCTCAAATGGAAATGCTCGCACTTGAAACATTCCCAACTACCACAATAGGCAGCTTCCCACAAACAAAAGAATTAAGGGCCCAGAGAGCAGCCTTTAAATCTGGTGCAATTTCTAAAGAAGAGTACACTTCATACATCAAGAGCCTTATAGAAGATCTAATTAAGAAGCAAGAGGAACTCGGTCTTGACGTATTCGTTCACGGTGAATTCGAAAGAACAGATATGGTAGAGTTTTTTGGAGAAAAGCTTCAGGGCTTTACCACGTCAAAGTTCGCCTGGGTGCAATCTTATGGTTCAAGGTGTGTAAGACCGCCAATCATTTATGGGGACATAAAGAGAAATGCGCCTATGACATTAGACGAGGTAATATATGCTCAATCTCTTACCAAAAAACCAGTAAAGGGCATGCTCACTGGTCCAGTTACAATACTTAACTGGTCTTTTGTTAGAGAGGATATCCCAAGAGAAGAAGTAGCCTATCAGATAGCACTTGCACTTGCAGAAGAAATTTTAGATCTCGAAAAGAATGGCATAAAAATCATACAGATTGATGAGCCAGCTTACAGAGAAGGCCTGCCGCTAAGAGAAGAAAATAAAAAACACTACATTGAGTGGGCCATAAAGTCATTTAGGTTGACAAACAGCAACGTTAAAAAGGATACTCAAGTGCACACTCATATGTGCTATTCCGAGTTCAACGAAATGATCGAAGCCATTTACGCTATGGACTCAGATGTCATATCCATAGAGGCATCCAGAAGTAAAGGCGACATCCTGGAAGTATTTGAGAAGTTCAAATACGATCATGGAATTGGGCTGGGCACTTATGATATTCACAGCCCAAGGGTGCCATCCGTTTCTGAAATTCTTGAAATCCTGGAAAGATCGATCAAAGTCATTGACAAAAAACTTATCTGGGTCAATCCAGACTGCGGTTTAAAAACAAGAGGTTGGGAAGAAACCATACCTTCGCTGAAAAATATGGTTGAAGCTGCAAAACTTATTAGAGAAAGAAATAAGTAAAAAGCTGCCGCCCAGGGAGCCAATAAAACTCCCTGGGGCCTTTTATCTTGCGATAGAAACTTCCAGATAGTTGTCCTGTTCTTTTAAAAAGGGCGAGATAGTATTCTTTGCAAAATAGCCCTTGTTTTTCTTTGAATGTCTTGGAAAAGTAAATATAAGTCTTTGCTTCGCTCGCGTAATTGCCACGTAAAACAGCCTTCTCTCTTCTTCTATTTCATCAGTTGATTGAGCCCTAAAGTGTGGATACACGCTCTCAATGACAGACAATAAAAATACCACATCGAATTCCAGCCCCTTTGCCGAATGCACAGTGCTCAATATCACGTCACTATTGCCAAATTCAGTCTTGTCAACAGGATCAAGGGTAAAGGCTTCAAGATACTCTACTAAATTGTCATAATTTGAGCTCATATCCATAAATTTAATCAGGTCTATCTCTCTATCCTCGTAATTTTCAGGATAAAGTCTGATCATTATATCTTTATAAAAATCAAATACCACTTCAAGGACATTATGCCAATCAGTAATTTCTGCAAGTTTATCGAAAAAAATATTCAAGTCGGCCAGATTTTTCTCTTTGGCCAATAAGTCCTTTAAATTACTCCCTGAAATCACAGCATCCTTAATCTTCTCTGCCTTTTTCTCACCAACGCCAGGAAACATTCTTAGTACTCTAATCAATGCAATTTCATCCTTTACGTTCATAAAAACTCTTAAGAATGACATAAAGTCTTTCGCATGGGCACTCTCGGTAAGCTTCTGCCCGCCATAAAATGAGTATCCTATACCCATCGAGTTAAGCTGGCTCTCAAGGTTTCTGCCAATATATGCAGCCCTGTATAGAGCGGCCACCCTTAAACCCTCTTCCTTATATTTTTGCATCTGCCTAGCCACATACCTTGCCTCTTCCCAATCATCGGCTACAATTATCAACTGTGGTTTAACGTTCTTTTTTAGTGCCACATTAGCAATCAATTCTTTTTTAATAGAGTTATAGGAAGACTGTATTACAGAATTTGCAATGTTTAAGATTGACTGCGTTGATCTATAGTTAGATGAAAGAATTATCTTTTCTGCGTCAAGCCTTCTTATAAAATTTGACATATTTTCATAATAAGCGCCCCTGAAAGAATATATGCTCTGAGCGTCATCGCCTACCGCGCTAACCCTTGATCCCAAATCATAAAAGTGATACAGCATCTCAGCTTGAATTTGGTTTGTATCCTGAAATTCATCCACCAAAACCTCGTCAAATGGGCTTTTGTCAAGGGTCTTGATTGCAAGCAACCCGTACATTAGAAGATCGTCAAAGTCCAGATAATTTCTCTCTTTTTTATTTAATTCATACATACTTATAATCTTTTTAATGTCCTCAAAATTTACATATTTATATCTCCTCTGAATATTTTCGATGAAATCTTGATTGTTGTTTCGCGAATAAGAATAAACTGACAAGATATCCTTTGGCTTAAATATAAGAGAATCAAGTGTTTCTTTGCTATATATTTTGGAGAATGTCTTTTTCATCAAATCCATAGCATCTGATTCATCAATAATTACGAAATCACTCGATAAATCCATCTTTGAAGCCCTTCTTCTGATTATATTTGAACAAAAAGAATGAAATGTGCCAGAGTAAAGTCTATTTTTTGTGTCCTCTTCTATCAATTCCCTAACTCTTGTGGTCATTTCCATTGCTGCCTTTTTGGTAAAAGTCAAAAGAAGATATCTCTCTTCTGGATTTTCTTTTAAAAGTCTGGCAGCCCTCGTTGTTAGCACCCTGGTCTTGCCCGTTCCAGCGCCAGCTACTATCAAAAGCGCCCTGTTATCTGAATAAACAGCCCTTTTTTGTTCCTCGTTTAAGTTTGAATCCAAAATACACACCTCTAAGCTCCTATTATTTGGAAACTTTATTATATATTAGAATCGAAATAGATGTTAACAAATAACTTCTAAAATTATAGCTAATACCTATTCAGCAAAAATATCATACTTCAAGTGAAATTCAGGCTTGCAAGCTTTTTTTATCTAAATAATTAATGTATAATGACAAAAACATATGGGGGTAAAATAAATGAAAACAATTTTAACGATTGTATTTATTTTGTGCTTAACACTGCCATTTACACAGGTTGTGAGTGCAAATGAAGATTCTGAGAGCGGCGACATCACCATACTCTTTATTGGAAGCTTTATCAATGATCTTTTCCCTTTTGAAAACAATAGTTTAAAAAACAATGATGCCAAATCAGCACTTTTAGCGAACATGATAGAGGTCGCCAGATCAGAAAATCCAAACAATACCATTCTAATATCCACTGGAGATATTTTTAATAGATCCTTTTTAACAAGATATTTTAGAGAAAAACCTGTTATTGAGTTTATGAATTATCTTAAATTTGACACAATGACTCTGGGATTTTCCGAAGTAATGTCAAATACATACGAGATCTCAAGCTATCTAAAACAGCTAAGCTTTCCTGTCATCTCTATAAACAACGAGCGATTGAAAAATATGCTTGGGTTATCAGCTTACACTTTCGTTGAAAGAGGTGGGCTAAAAATTGCAATAATAGGCATATCAAATCCAGAAAAAGTTGCTGAATTAATACCAGGCAACCTCATTCAACCATATATTGATGATGCCAGAAAAGATGGAGCAGATTTAGTAACCCTCTTGAGCTCTATACCTGTAAACTTGGAAGAAATTTCAGGCGCCGACATAGCTATTATGAATGGATACAAAGACTTCCCTGAGGGATATAAGGTTGTAAACAAAATCATTTCAGCAAAAAGCGGAGGTTTTTTAGGTGAATTGAAAATAAACGTAGAAAAAGAAGATAACGGCTTCAAAGTAGATAAGGTCTCAGATTACTCGAAATCTCTATCTCTGGAAGACAACCCTCAATACGATAAATACGTTTTAGATATGATCAAAAACTATCAATCTACGCTTGAAAAAGATATGTCAAAAACCATTGGCGAAACCTCAACAGATATCGTAAACGAAGGCAGGAAATACGGCGAATCAAACGCAGGAGATATGATTTGTGATGCGATGAAAGAATACTCCAATTCTCAAATTGCCCTATTTGATACCCGATCAATAGGCTCTTTTACCATTCCAAAGGGACAGATTACTCTTAGACAAATATACTATGACATTTTGCCCTTTAGCAGAGTCATAATTGTAAAAAATCTAACTGGCAAACAAATATTAGATATCATAGGACATTCAAAAAAGTTGCAAGTTTCTGGAATTAAAGTAATCTACAATTCAAAGAGCCCTGAAGACCAGAGAGTTGAAGGTGTATATATAGGAGATAAACCTATTGAAAAAGATTTTGTTTATAGAGTGGCAATTAACGATTTCATAGCTTATACAAATGATTTATATTCTGTAACGGATGAAGAAGATGGTATAGATGGAGAAAGCGCAAGAGAAGTTTTAGCAAGATATATTAGAAAACACTCACCCATTAGCCCAAGAATTGAAGGCAGAATAATTTTACTATAAGTTTATCAACTTTTGTTTTTTTCTATATTTTTTAGTTTAGGTTCATCGTGAAAAATTATGGGCTTTATTTCAATATGCTTCATCTTTTATTTTATATGAAAAATTTTTTAAATCTATATAGAAAATTTTGATATTATATTCTTATGTTAAAATAGAGTGTTAATTTTTCTTTATAGATTAAGGAGAGAATATTGAACTACAAAGCGCCCAAAGGAACCTTTGATATTTTCGGTAAAAAAGCCATAACTTACGAAAAAATAGAAAGCACTGGCAAAAAAATTATGGACCTCTATGGCTTCACGCAGATAAGGACTCCAATTTTCGAAGATGCAGGGCTTTTCACAAGAAGCCTTGGCGAGACATCAGATGTAGTGCAGAAAGAGATGTATATATTTAAGGATAAGGGAGACAGGCTTTTGGCTCTAAGACCAGAGGGCACAGCTCCCGTAATAAGGTCAATAATAGAAAACAACCTTGCCCAAAATAACTCAGTAAAACTTTTTTACACAGGTCAGATGTTCAGATATGAAAGGCCTCAGGCAGGCAGATTTAGGCAGTTTCACCAATTCGGAGCAGAGATTGTCGGCACGCAGGATCCTATTTCCGACTTTGAAATTATCGATTCTTCCACAAAGATATTAAAAGAGTTGGGCATAGAATATGAATTACACCTTAACTCTGTAGGCTGCAAAGATTGCAGGCCCATATACAGAGAAGTTTTAATTGCCTTCCTCAAAGACCACGTTAACGAACTATGTGAGAACTGCAAAAACCGAATGTACAAAAATCCATTGAGAGTTTTGGACTGCAAAGAAGAGCGGTGCAAGCTGGTTACGTCAAATGCCCCCAAGATCACAGATTATCTGTGCGAAGACTGCAAAACTCACTTTGAAAAACTGCAAAACTATCTTAAGAAATTTAAAGTTGAATACACTCTAAATCCTCGCCTTGTGAGAGGGCTTGATTATTATACAAAAACTGCATTTGAAGCTCTAAATTTCTCTCTTGGCTCACAAAACGCAGTGTTAGGCGGAGGAAGATATGATGGCCTTGCAGAAGAGCTCGGAGGTAAGAATCTGCCTGGAGTAGGATTTGCCTCAGGGATAGAGAGATTGGTTGCTATCTTAGAAAAGTCTAATAAAAATTTTGAAAAAGAACATAGGTTTATGATAATTCCCATAACAAGCGATGAATTTGAATACGCTTTAGATCTCTTGGTAGAATTAAGAAATTTTGTAAGCACTCTATTCCCATACGATTACAAAAACTTGAAATCAGCTATGAAGCTTGCAGCCAAATCAGATTGCTACTACGCTGTATTGATAGGTCCAGATGAAATAAAAGATAACCAAATAAGTATAAAAAATCTTGAAAACGGTAATCAGAAAAGCTTTCCTAAAGTTGAATTTTTAAATATTATAAATAATGAGAGGTGTAACTTTGGCTTATAGAACGCACACGCTAAAAGAGGTAGACAAATCCCTTGAAAATAAGACTATTACAATATGCGGCTGGGTAAACAAAAGGCGCGACCACGGAAATCTGATATTTCTTGACATTAGAGACAGATATTCTCTATTGCAAGTTGTGGTAGATCCAGAAAACAAAGACACCTTTAAGATAGCAGAAGAAATTAGATCTGAATACGTGCTGCAGATAACTGGAGATCTCAGAAGAAGGCCTGCAGGCACAGAGAACACAAAAATCTCAACTGGCGAATTTGAATTAGCCGCAAGCGATATAAAGATATTAAACAGATCGAAGGTGCCGCCATTTTCTATCTCAGACGAACAAAAAGATTATGACGAAAAATTAGGATTAAAGTATAGATACCTTGATCTCAGAAGATCTGAAAAAAAGGCACAGCTTATAAAAAGGCACATGATAACCAATATCATAAGAAATCACTTTGTAGAAAACGATTTTCTTGAGATAGAGACACCCTATCTTACTAAAAGCACCCCAGAGGGCGCCAGGGACTTTCTCGTGCCATCCAGGCTTCAGCCAGGCTCTTTCTATGCCCTTCCACAATCACCTCAGCTCTTCAAGCAAATTTTGATGGTAAGCGGATTTGATAGATATTTTCAGATAGTAAGGTGCTTTAGAGACGAAGACCTAAGAGCTGACAGGCAGCCAGAATTTACCCAGGTAGATGTCGAGATGTCTTTTATTGAGCCATCTGACATAATGGGCATCACAGAGGATCTATTTA
The DNA here is from genome assembly GCF_039822205.1 of Thermodesulfobium sp. 4217-1. Taxonomy (NCBI): domain Bacteria; kingdom Pseudomonadati; phylum Thermodesulfobiota; class Thermodesulfobiia; order Thermodesulfobiales; family Thermodesulfobiaceae; genus Thermodesulfobium; species Thermodesulfobium fumaratoxidans. The sequence continues at coordinate 38,616 of NZ_JBAGBW010000002.1, read as the reverse complement.
GAAAATTAAACTCTAAATTCGGCATTGAATGTAACTATCCTATACAGACTATGAAATACGACGACGCTATGAATAGGTTTGGGACAGATAGGCCAGACCTCAGAAATCCCCTTGAAATATGCGATTTCACTGAAATTTTAAAAAATACGCAGCTAAAGATATTTAGAACTGTAATCGAGAAGGGCGGACACATCAAGGGCTTTATATTAAAAAATATTCAGTGCAGCCCCACAAGACCGATACTGGAAAAGATAAACAATATGGCAAAGGATTTTGGACTCCCAGGCATTGCATGGATACTATTCGATGGCTCTGAGATAAGATCCCCAATAGCAAAATTTTTATCTGAAGATGAAATAAACTCTTTCAAAAAAATATTTGATATCGGAGACAAAGATGCCATTCTTCTTGCTGCAGGTAAAGACGGCCTTTTACAATCTCTTGGTTTGCTAAGAATATTTCTTGGAAACGAGTTTAAGTTGATAAATGAGGACGAATTTAAATACTTGTGGGTTGTAGATTTTCCCTTGTTCGAATACGACGAAAAGGAAAAAAGGCTAAGTTCTGTTCATCACCCATTTACTGCCCCACATCCAGAAGACCTGGAAAAATTAGATACAGATCCACTTTCTGTTCGCTCCCTTGCCTATGACATCGTCCTAAACGGAAACGAATTAGGCGGAGGAAGCATTAGAATAAACAATACCCATTTGCAAAGCAAGATATTCAAACTCCTCGACATTTCGACAGAAGAAGCACAAATAAAATTTGGCTTTCTTCTGGAGGCACTAGAATATGGCGCCCCTCCGCACGGAGGCATTGCGCTCGGGCTCGACAGAATAACCATGCTCTTTACTGGTGCAAAATCTCTAAGAGATGTCATAGCCTTTCCGAAGACCCAGAGCGGGACCTGCCTTCTTACCGACGCACCCTCACAGGTGGACAGAAAACAGCTTGATGAATTGTCTATCTCTGTGAATATAAAGGAAGAGCAAGACTAATTATTTCTTGATATAGCCTTCGGCCATATCGATAGCCCTTCCCAGAAGAGAGACGTCTTCTGGATAATCGATTATCGTTGAGGGTGTTTTATCCTCTAATATCAGGGTGCTGTTATCAGAGAACGTTTTATATTCCAGCATCCTGGTAGGTAACAAGATATCGTTTATATCTGTAGAATATCTCTTCAGACTTTTAATAACGTCCTTATCAAAGTGTACCTCGCTTAGAACCCAGAATTTCATAGTGTGATCATTTTTGTCATATACCACGCTATCAGCATCCACATAATCTTTTCTAATCTCTCCCGATGATAGTGTCAGTGTCCCAACATATTGCCAACTGGTAGCAAGGGCAGAATCTGATTTCGGAAAAGAAAATATTATTGCAAGACCTATTATTAGAAGAAGTTTAGCTCTCATAAAATCTTCATCCCTCCTAAATTTGGCATATTATTATAATATAACACAAAAAAACCCCCCTGATTTCTCAGGGGGTTATAAGAAACTTTTTAGAATTTTACGTCCATTTGAATATAGTATCTTTGATCCTTATCCACTTGATCAGGATTAAATGTCCAATAAAGAGGAACAGATTCTCCCGAAAGCATATAGTTTGTATTATAAGGTTTCTTGCCCTTCCAGTAGTCGTAGTTAAAGGTTAAGGTTGCGTTATTTGCGACAGGGAGAGTGTAATAGACGTTGTAGTAATCCTTGTAATCAGTAGATACCATGGTGTTTAATATCATAGGATTGTACCATTTGTTGTTGCCAAACCAAAAGTCCCCTGTGAGTGCGCCTAAAGGAAGAGGAATGGTTGCCCCAACTCTAAATGCCCCACCATTTACATTGTGCGTACCAACATATTCATTAGAAAAGTCAATATCAAACATACCTGCCGAAGTGCCATTGTATCCTGCCCACATATCTACGCCATAAAGATTCCAATTTGCAATTAAAGTCCACTAACTGTAATTGGTATATCCCATATTAGTTGATTCATAAAAATTTGTTGGAAAATCTCCCTCCGGCACAGAAATGCCTATAAATGAGTAAGCCTCTAAAATTCCGCCTCTGTATATCGCATTTTTAATCGTTCCATAGTCAGCCTCCAGGTTGAATGCGTTAAAAGGCCTTGTTTTAAGATTAAAAATATATGCGTCTTTGTCATTTAGACCGTTTGACTGATCAGCTGTTGTCACGAGCCCACCATCAAAGAGCTTTACCCACGCAGCAGAAACTGAGGTTGATGGGAGCATATTGCTAAGATCAAATATTGCCATAGCACCTTCTGTCCCCGTGTCCATAAATAAATTGTTATAATATGCGCCTGTGTCCATAGTAGGGAGCCTACCGAGTACGAAGGTAACTGGATACGGGTTTAGCGTCCAGGTAATATAAGATCTCTCTACATAAAGAGTGTTGCTATCATCGTTGTAACCTGATGTAGAAGCAGTAAGAAAATTAGAGTAGTCTCCATTTGAGTTTACACCAGCATTTTTCTCCATAGTAAGCCTTGCATTAAAGCTTATGTTGTCAGCAACTGGTGCTGATACGTTTAATCTCACTCTATAACGCATAAATGTATTATTTTTTTGATCTTGTGGGGCACCTCCTGATGAAATTGTTTCATAAAGTTTACCTATGATACCCCCAAATGAACTGCCTGTTGTCGTAAAAGAAGTATCATTATTAGTTTCATACTGAACTCCTGGTTGGACAATATATGGTGAAGCTACAAGATAAAGGGATAGATTATTAGTACTGCCACCACCATCACCAGACAATTCAACACCAGATAGTCCATAAAATGTCTTCTTCTCGCTACCAAGTCGAAATCTTGCATCTCCTGTGAAGTTCACTGTGTCAAGAGCTGCTTTTTTCTCAAGCGCAGCAACCCTGACGTTTAGTGACGCCAGTTCTGACTTAAACTCTTCTGCCAACTTCATAAGAGTCGCAATGTCAGTTGCATTAAGCTCTATCTTTTGATCTTGTGCATTCTGACCCTTTTCGTAGGCATCGAGCATTCTTGCAACTACCATTGCCATCTCATAACGAGTGGCAAGCCTGTCGCCTCTAAAAGTTCCATCGCCATAACCAATGACCAATCCTTTTGCTGCTAAGTCTTGCACTGCTTTGTATGCCCAAGAATTAGCTGGTACGTCTGAGAATGGTCCTGCCATAGCGGGTAGCGTCATAAGCATGAAAATTGATATCGCTAAAAAAAAACAAGTTTTTTCAAATTAAGAGCCCCCTTCAAGGAAAAATTATTTGTCCCCTTCATATAAACCTTTATACAGATCTCACGCCTGCTTTATAGATATATGCCTCCTCTTTTTGTAGACTGCATCAATCTTTACAAAGGCTTATTTTAAATAAAAATTAAGTTAGATTTATATTAAATAAAATAAAATTTTTGTCAAATAACAATTTTGTTATATAAACTATTAATTATTTGTCACCGCTGAAATATAGTAGTAGTCTCACAATCACAGCCAATTTGATCGCACAATGTAAGAAGTGTTAGAATTTAATATCCTAAATTATTTAAATTTATACGACTCTGGAGGAAATTATGAAGCGATTAGCAGTTTCAATTTTTCTAATACTATTTATCTTGATGTCAAAAAGCGCCTATGCAAACCAAGAGTTTTACGATCTAATTAGTAACACATACACAAGATACACAAATACTGAGTCTTCGATGATAGCCTACAAAGTTTTAGGCGAAAAAAATAAAAAGACCATCGTAATGCTGGAGCCCTTTTCAAGCAGCATGAACAGTTGGGATGATTCATTGGTTATGAACCTGATACAAAATTTCAGACTCATTTTTATAGATTATCCGGGCATCGGACAGTCAAGATTTCTTTCAAACAATGAGCCAGATATAAGCGAATTGGCACAAGCCGTAAAAAATGTCTTAAAGAATGAGAAGATAAAGAGCGCAAATATTCTTGGATACTCGTTGGGGGGATTTGTAGCACAACAATTTGCAAGGATGTATCCCGATATGGTAGATTCCCTTATATTGATTAGCACCGATGCAGGAGGACCTAACGCTATAAAGCCTCAAGGCTATGTAGTAGATGCTCTTTTCAATCCATTGCCAGACTTAGAAAAGCAAGGCGAAAGGGTTATGAAGGTGCTTTTCCCAAAAGATGAAGTTGACAATTACAAAATTAAGATGGCGCTCATATATCAGAGATCTTCTCCAGACATTACCCCACGAGTTTTTAACTACGAGAAACAAATTGTATCTGCGTGGTATCTTAGCGATGCCAACCAAAAAGAGCTTAAGGGCAAAGATTTTAAAACTCTTATACTCTCATCCGATCAAGACCTGGTAGTCCCACCCGAAAACGCATCAATACTTCACAAGATTTTGCCAAATTCAAAATTAACGATATTCAAGGGCGCAGGTCACGCTCTTATCTATCAGATGCCTTCACAAGTAGCACTATCTATTAGAAAATTCCTTGAATAAATTCGGCCCTCAAATTTTTTAGAAGACTTACACTGATAGCTGCGCTAGATTTGATTGATATTTTCGGGAATAATCACATTGTTAAGTTATGACACCATCTTAGAAAAAAATCTGCCTAAAATTTTAGTGCCTAAAATGCCCCTTCATTTGCTATTATCTGTTTCACCCTTTAAATATTTTGCCATCTCTTTGTCGAATTGCGAAATGTAGCCCCTATCTTGCTGAACTCGGAATTGATCGTAAATATATTCAGCCTTTTTTACAGCATCTTCATGAGAAATAGCGCCTTTGCCTTCAAGGACTTTTCGGCGATTATTCAGAAGAAAATTATCAGTTTCGCGCAGCCAGTCCGCCATACTCATTGGAACTCCATCCTCTGCCATTAATTCAGCATAATCTATGAACATAGTCACAATACGGTTTAATTGTGAAAGTTCCTTTTCGTTGAGATAATTTTTTGCCACACTCACATCCCGCTTTAAGATTTTGCCATCAGGAGCAGACTTCCAGTTTGTCAGTCCCATAGTAGGATGTTCAAGACTAACTCGCTCGGCTATCAGCTCGGCAGCAGTCTTTCCAGTTATGGCATAATGGAGTTTTTTCTGCACAAAAGCATAAAACTCTCTTGTTAAGTTGCTATTCTTGTCATAATCATAACTGCATTGCTCAAATACATCTGCAATTTTCTGATAAGCTCTTCTCTCGCTGGCGCGAATCTCGCGAATGCGTTCCAGCAACTCATCAAAATAGTCCTTGCCAAATGGCTTGCCATTTTTCAGTAATTCATCATTTAAAACGAAACCCTTTTGAATATATTCGTGCAGAGTTTTGGTTGCCCATTGGCGGAAACGTGTCGCTTTTTTTGAATTAACGCGATATCCAACCGCGATAATCGCATCAAGATTATAAAAGTCCACCAATCTGGAAACCTCGCGGTCACCTTCAATTTGAACTATTTCCTTTTTGGAAACAGTTGCTTCACGAGTCAATTCTTCCTCATCGTAGATGTTTTTCAAGTGTTTTGCTATCGCTGGCACCTGCACGTCAAACAGCTCCGCAATGGCCTTTTGCGTCATCCAAAAGTTTTCGTCTTCAAAGCGCACCGAAACGGTCACATTACCGCTATCTGTAGTGTACAAAATGATTTTATCTTCTTGTTTCATCAGATCACCCTCACACCGGTATACAAGCTGAATTTCCCATGACTTGAAATGTCAATAATATTAGTAGAATTTGGTTCTATTACCAACTTCGAGCTTTCTTTCTCATATTCTGTCAATAAAGATCTTTAATAACTTTTTGCACATTATTCTATTATTCCCATCCATTATTTGAATTTAACCTTATTATACAAAAATATGCTTGTATTCTGAAATAATTTGATGCAATATCGCATCAAATGTAAATACCTGCAAAAATTGACCATATGTCAACTGCCCCACGACTAAAGTCGGGGGCTTGTAGCTCCTACAGGCACCTGTAAATGTTCGTGTTGCGGTTCCTGCAAGGCTACTATAGGCTGGTTGACGGTCAGCCCGATCTGTTTGCATATAGCATCCAGATTAGGTTGCAGATAATTCTGCTTTATGTTTCTGGCAGCATTTAAATCAGCATTCAAAGAGAATCCACATTCTTGACATTTAAAATTAGCTTGAGAGGAGCGATTAGAACAAGAAGTGTAACCACAGACGGAGCATTTTTGAGAAGTATAATGGCTATCAACATAATCAACTTTGATCCCTTTAGCCGCAGCCTTATAAATAATAAATTGTTCAAGTTGATAGAAGCTCCAATTATGCACATCTCTACGTTGTTTCTTTCTCAATCGAACATTCTGTCTAATCAATTTCAGATCTTCAAGCACAATAGTAGTTCCTGGTTCAAGGGATTGGACGATTTGTTTGCTGACTATATGATTAACATCGGTTCTGAAACGGTTCTCCTTTTCAGATATTCTGCAAAGGTGTCTTTTCGCCGATGGTGTGCCACAAGATTGAAGCTTTCTTCTAATCTCAAAATAACGATGAGAAATTGCTTTGACATGCTTACCACTAAAGAATTGGTTGTTAGAAGTAACAGCAAGTTTGTTAATGCCTCTATCAATCCCAACAACTATATTATTTGGTTCAAAATCATCAATTTCTTTTTCAAAAACAATATACAAAAACACTTTGTTTTTCCTCAACATCAAATCAGCAGAGGTTCTCTTCCAACCAATATATTGTTTAAAATAATCAGGAATAGAAATTTGAAGTTTTTTTCTACCATTAACAGTGAGCAAAGAGAGTTCGTTTCTATCAAACCACACATTATAACTTCGGGCATCGTATCTAATAGAACAAAGTTTACTTTGAGGACAATTCGTTTTCTGCTTTTTCTTCAATCGTTTTTTAATAGAGTTAAGCGTTTCTGCAGATTTTGCTCTGGCAGAACAAACAAGTTGAGCAGGCAAATGCTTCCTCATAGCCTCATAAGTTTTATAATGCAAAGAAACACTGTTAAAGTCTCTGTCTTGGTATCCGATTTGACAAACATAGTTGTAAGCACTGGTATATGCTTCAAACGTAGGTTTGATTTCTTCGGACAACATATTCAATTTGACTTTAACTGTTCTATGTAGTATCACATTTGTGTATTAGCATAATGTGTATAAATTGTCAAGAGGCAAAATTTTTATTGAAGAATTAAAATTTAAAATAGAAAGGATGTGGGTATCGCATTCCTCCCCATAGCTAAAGATAGGGGTCTCCTGCGACAAATTTTATGAATGTGTAGTTTTTTTAAATATCAATAATTTCACACTCTTACCCACCAAGCCATCAGAAGTAGCATTAGCTATTAGAAAATTCTTTGAGTAAACTGTTGTAAGTGCAGAATATAGCCTTCTTCATCGTCCTTTGTGTGTAGTATTGAAAAACCTTGGTTCTTTGCTGTCTCCTGGACTATCTCTACTGGCAAAAGAACATGGTCTCTTACCTCTTCTTTTCTTGAATGAACGCTATTTATGTGCTCTCTTGAAGAGTTGTGCAGTATCAAGATTTCACCTCTTTTGTCCAATAGCTTTGAAGATTTTGTAAACACGTCCTCCATCTCCCCCAAATGCGGCAAAACATTTATCATAAGAATAAGGTCAAAAATGCCCTCTACATCGAAGAAATTCTTTATATTAACCGTAAACCTTGCATCCTGTATTCTCTCAATAGCCCTTCCAACCATCTTTGCAGAAACGTCAATTGCAAACAACTGAGCGTCAGGCTTTAGCCTTTTTAGAATAAAATCAGTTTCTATTCCAGTAGCGCATCCAACTTCTAACACCCTTGTAAACGAATTCCAATTAACAAGTTCAAGCCCCCTCTCCAGGACGTTTATATCTCCTCTTGAAAATATATCGTCCCATTCCTCAGATAATCTATCAAAAAAGGCTACGCTGTTCATCCTGCCTCCCGAATTTAAAATATTAAAAATGGCCTGCCATCTATATTTTTAACCTTTACCTGAACCCCAAAGGTCTCACTAAAGTTTTCTTCAGTTATAATTTCTAACCCCCCTGAGGAAAATATCTTTCCATCTTTCATCAAAATAAATTTGTCTATAAATCTAAGCGCAAGATTTATGTCGTGTATAGCCATGAGACTTGATATTTTCTTTTCCTGCACAATTTGCTTGATAATGTTCATCACTTCAATCTGACTCTTTATGTCCAGATTATTTGTAGGCTCATCCAAAAGAATAAGCGATGGCTCTTGAACCAATGCCCTTGCAACTATCACCTTTTGAAGCTCTCCGCCGCTTAATTCGTCCACAAATCTCATCGAAATTTCTCGGAGAGAAAGCATTTCTATAACCCCTTTTGTAATTTCAAGATCTCTATTTGATATCCCCCATGTAACGTATGGACTTCTCCCCAATAGCACTGCATCAAAAACCGTAAGCCTGGTAGCTTGATTTCGCTGAGAAACGTAAGAAACCTTTTTTGCAATTTCAGAACCTAATTTTTCTACATCTTGTCCCTCGATCAATATTGTTCCAAATTTTGGTTTAAGAATTCTATTTATACACTTTATCAAAGTAGACTTACCCACTCCGTTATTGCCAAGAATTGCTATAAGATCGCCCTTTTCTATGTGAAAACTTACGTCTTTTAATACGTCAACGCTATTATACGAAAACCTTACGTCCTTAGCCTGAATGAACATTACTTGATCTTTCCTTTTAAATATAAGATATAAATAAAAAAGGGCGCTCCCAAAAACGATGTTATTGCCCCAATGGGCAAGAGTACAGGCGACAAAATTGTTCTGCTGACAATATCAGCTATTATTAGCAAAATTACCCCCGACAAGGCACTGGCTGGCAAAATAAATCTGTGATCAAAGTCTATCATTCTCTTCATTGCCTGAGGTGCTACCAATCCGACAAAACCTATTATTCCCAGGAAAGAAACTATCACTGCAGTTATAAGAGAAGACACTATCATTGAAACAAATCTTATTCTATCAACATTAATGCCCAAACCCTTAGCGCTCTCATCGCCTATTTGCATAGCATTATAGTTTAGACTGTTAAGTAAAAAATATACTAAAGAAAAAGCTACCACAATAGCCATCATCAAAATCTCGTTCCAATAGGCGCGACCCACATCTCCAAATGTCCAAAACACCATGCTGGTCACTGCAACTTCATTTGAAAAATACTGAAGCATTATGATCATGGCAGAAAAGAGTGCCCCAAGAGCAACTCCCGAAAGAACTATAGACTCAGGGCTAAAACCTTTAAACCTTGCAAGGAATATTATTGTAAAGGTAGATATGAGAGACCCTACAAATGCACAAGCAGTAACGAAATAGGGGTTACTAATAATAATATTCGTCCCAAGAGAGCCCTGCCCCAATAGTACTATCCCTACACAAGCGCCAAACGCTGCCCCCTGAGAAACGCCCAGTGTAAAAGGCGATGCAAGCGGATTTCTCAAAACGTTTTGCATCACACAGCCTGCTATTGCAAGGCCAAATCCCGCCACAAAAGATGAAGCTATTCTTGGAAAGCGCACATTAAACAAGACTGTGCCCTCTCTCGAATTTGGGTTGAAAAATGAATTAATAATATCTGAAAAACTTAGGTTAAATGTGCCAATTTTTGTAGAAAATATTATAAAAAGCAAAGACATAAGAAAAAGCAATATTAAAACAAAGATCTTTTTCTTATAATAGCTTCTATAACTCTTTAAGATGTCTTTTTTATCCATAAATCTAAAAAACTACTCTTATAAACCCTGGATAATTTTTCACAATATCATTAAACATCGGTTTGCCCAAAAATTCTTTAAATATCTCATCTGCTTTTACATTGATATTTATGTCAGAAAATCTCTCAGGATAGATAACCTTTCCAGCAAAGTAAGTGTCTATCAGAGCTATCTCTATATTTGTAGTATAGTAGTTGAAAGGCAGCTGCCCATAAACTTTGTTGTTCTTGAATGCCTTTAATTCATCGTAAAAAGCCCTGTTCTTTTTATAGTCTTCTTTTACCAGGGATAATCCCCCTTCATCAAGAAATATAATGTCAGGATTTAACTTTATCAGATATTCCTTGTCCAGCATCAGACTGCCCGCACTCTTTATTTCATCTGCAACATTTTTCGCGTTAATCAGAGTAAAAGGGAGATACCCTGCCTGAGTGCTCTCAATCCCGTGAACGCCAGCCATACCAAGTGCTCCCACATAAACGCTCGGTTTTTCATCAGATGAAATATTCTTCGTTCTACTTCTTAGGTCTTCTTCTATGCCTTTTATATATGAGATTAGCTGATCTGCCCTATCAGAGCTTCCTGAAACCTCACCTATAACTCTTAAAGAATTAAATATGTCGTTCATATCAAAGCTGGCAAATTGACCATAGCTAAGCAATATTACAGGTATGTTTGTCTTTGACTGAATTGCATCAGCCTGATCCTTCGTTAGATATGCAGCGAATATGACATCTGGCTTTAGTGATATGATGCTTTCAAGATTGGGACTTGGGCGAGGACCGCCCTGACCTATCCCTGGCAAATCCTTTAACTGTGGATATGCAAGAATATATGGCCTTGAGACAGCATCCCATTCCCTTTCAGAATCCTCTACCCCTACTACCGAGCCTGCAAGCCCCATATAAGAGATAAGCCTGAGAGTACCAGGTCCTATTGCTACAATTCTTTTTACTGGCCTCTCTTTCAAGACGACCTTCCTTCCAAGCACATCGGTTACAGTTAAATTATAATTATCTTTCTGAGCTAAATTATCACAACCCGAAAGAAAGAATAATGTAGTTATTAGAAAAAGTATCTTTAGAAATTTCATTACAAGATTGAATTTATAAGATTTGAGTCTTCAATAGTAAGCTTTTCGCCTTTGAGATTCGCCTTTGAAATCTCGCTCTTAAGGGGCAAGAATCCATCAACTTTTATTTTCTTTTCAGTAAGTAGCTTCTCAAGTTCTAATTTGCTCTCCTCACTAACCTTGTTCAATATTACTTTATATGGCTTGGCATGCCTTCCCTCTGAAATTAATCCTATAGTTTTCTCACAAAGAGAAACCGACTCAAATGATGGCTCTATCACAAACCAGACTAAGTCTATAGCCTCGTGCACACCTCTGCCAAAGTGCTCTATTCCAGCTTCAGTATCCACCAAGACATATTGATCGTCTTTAGCTTCTAATTTCTTCAAAAATTCTCTCGTTACTGCGCCCATTGGACATGCACAGCCCTCCATGCCATGTTCAATCTTGCCAGTTCGGATAAAACCTATATTGTCTTTCCATGAAGAAAAATTTTTCAGGTCTTCAAAGGTGAGATCAGTTGTAAACATAGGGGTCTTTTCTTTACCCTCTGATTTTAGAAAAGATAAAAGAGTCTTTTTTACCTCAGCCTTACCGCCCAGATATCCCATCAAGGTCTTTTCAGAATCTAAACCAAGCATATTAGCAAGACAAAGATTTGATTCATCGGCATCCAGGACAAAAACCTCGCCCTTTTTTGAAAGGGTATTCGCAGCTATTGTCGTAAGAGTGCTCTTACCACATCCGCCTCTTCCGCAAACTAAAATTTTTGGCATATTAAACCTCCATAAAATAAAATAAGCCACTCAGGCTAACGCAATATAATGCGCTTAAGTAACCTTCATGGCTTTTTGTAAAAGAGTTCAACTCTTTAATTTTTTTCATTATACATTAAATTTTTAATTTTGATAATACAGTTCTTTGACACTTGCCAAATATCAAGACATTGAAAAGTCCTACAAATAAGGCATTTATATTATTAAAAAGTCAAATCTAAACCTATTATTATTGCGTAGTCTTATCAACGTATGATAAAAATACTTTATAGAAAAGCAAAATATAAATCCACTACAAAATTTCACCAAATTATGGTATATTGCTTTAAACTAATCAATAATGAAGATATTTTAATTGTAATAAACTACGTTTCCATAAATTATGGTCCAGAAAGAACACAAGATTTGATATCAGAGATAGGAGGCGAAGAAGAGTTGATAACCTTAACTAAGAAGTGGAAGATGGAAGGCGAAAGAGAAGGTGAATTAAGAGGCAAAAGAGAAGGTAAGATGGAAGGCATGCTGCTTGAAGCTCAGGATATGGTGTTAAACGCCATTGAGGCAAAATTTGATGCTATTTCGCCTGAAATAGAGAGCAAAGTTAAAAGCATTTCAGATAGAGAGAGACTAAATTTAATTCATAAAGCAATATTCAAAATTAGCAGTATAAAAGAACTTGAAGGTTTATTGTAGAACGTAGTAGAACTCTCTTATGACCTGCAAAAAAAATATTTAGAAAGTTAATTTTTATTTGACTTTTATATCGAATTTGCTAAAATTATAAAATTAAAGTTTTAGGACAAAGCCATGAAGGCTTGTGCAAAAATTGCACATGTTTTTATGGCTTATTTTTTTAGGAGGGATAAATTGGCAAAGTTAATATTAAATCTTGCAATAGTAGGTGGGGATCCTGTTTTGGTGCTCTTAATAGTGCTTAGCGTAATATCGGTTGCATTTATTGTCGAGAAAGTATTTTTTATGCGAAAAATTGAGAAAGAGCTCTTTAGTTATGCTCCATCTGATCTCAGATCGACTCTTAACAAAAGACTTGGTTTTTTTGCAACTGTGGGCAGCAATGCGCCATTTATCGGTCTATTTGGCACAGTGCTTGGAATTATGAAGGCTTTTCACGATCTTGCCATTTCACAAGATTTCGGAGTAAGAGTGGTGATGAATGGCATTGCAGAAGCGCTTAGCTCTACCGCACTTGGACTATTCGTTGCTGTGCCCTGTGTAATTGCATACAACTATTTTGTCAGAAAGGCAAGAGATTTAAACTATATTTATGAGGAACATACTGATGCACAATCCAAACCATGACGACGAAATAGCAGAAATAAACATTGTCCCATTAGTAGACGTCGTTTTGGTCATACTTATAATATTCTTAGTTACCGCTACCCTGATAGCCCAGGGTGCCATCCCGATTGATTTGCCGCATGCCAAAACTGCCGTTGTAAAAGAAAACCTAAAAGATATTGCGCTTTCCATAAAAAGCGATGGCACGATGTTTATCAATGAAGGCAAAACTGACCCAAAACTTATCACTGAAACCCTAAGAACTCTCAAAGCAAACAACCCAAATATAATTATAAAAATATGTGCAGACAAGAATACCCGATTTGATTTCGTTGTAAAAGCTATTGATGCCTGTAGGGCCGCTGGGATAGAAAGATACAACATAGAAACTCTCAAGGATGAAAGGATTTGAATAGAAGGTTCTCTCTTAGCTTTATATTTTCCATAATATTTCACTCACTACTCTTTGGCACTGTTTTTCTATTGGGAGCTACTAATATTATAAAGAATGAGCCAATATTTATTATGAGTCTAAATTCTCTTCAAGAAAGTCAAAAGGATACGGCTAAAAAAGTCAATAAAAGCGATAAAGCCAAAACATCGGAAAAAAATATCACAGAAGAAAGTCTCGAAAAAATTCCAGCGATAGTGCAAACGGTAAACGCAACAAACTTATCCTATATTCAAACCAGGCCTGTGAATACTTCAAATCCAGTTAGCTCAAATGGTTCTTTGAGCAACAATAACTTGGGAAGCGCCAATCAAAGAATTTCCAGTGATAGCATATATTCCAAATCTTTCGGATCATCAGATGGCCCAAAGTTCATAAAAAGGATAATTCCTGAATATCCCCTTCGAGAAAAAAGACTGGGGATTGAAGGAAAAGTAGTATTAGAGCTATTAATCGACGAAGGTGGCCACCTTATAAGCGTTAAGGTGTTAGAGAGCACAAATGATGATTTTGCACAGGCTGCCCTAAGAGCAGTAAGGGAGTCCACCTTTAGAGCAGCCACAGAAAATGGAGCTTTTGTAAGGTCCAGGGCAATACTGCCCATTAGATTTTTGTTAGAAGATTAATTTTTGTTTTACAAAAGAGGAGTATAATTCCAAAATATATAAGAAAAGGAGAAAATTATGGAAAATAAAATTGAATGTAACTTTATGCCAATTGGTTATGTAAAAAATGACTCTGCCAGCGTTCCCAGGCATTGGAGCGTCTCTGATGTTGAAGGGGAGCTGGTTATCTCTCCTGAGTACCAAGATGGAATAAGAGATATAAAGCCAAAAGATAAGATATGTGTAATTTTTTGTTTTCACAAATCGCCACCATTCCCTCACGAAAAGCTTATTCAAAAGCCTTTTCATATGAATACAGAAAAAGGAGTGTTCAGTATATGTTCGCCATATAGGCCAAACCCAATAGGATTTTCTGTCCTTGAAGTATTGGAGAAATCAGAAAATATAATAAAGGTTAGAAGACTCGATATGTTGGATGGGACGCCCATTCTGGACATAAAACCTTACGTAGAGTATAAAGAGCTTTAAAAAATGATTTAAATATCTTACCCCCAACCCTTGCTTGGAGCCACATTTTATAAAATGATGTTGCAATAGTAAATCTTTCAATATAGAAAAATATTATAAAATAATTTATACTAAATACCATATTTTTTTATTACAATATCTGGCACACAAGGAGGGTAAATGGAATTTTTCGAAAGGGTTTCCAATTGGATCACAAAGCTTTTTCCATTGTGGGTTGTAATTTTTGCTGTTGTTGCGTTTTTATTTCCTGAACCTTTTAAGCCTTATGGTTCCTGGATTCCATGGCTTTTAGGCGTAATAATGCTCGGTATGGGACTAACTCTGACTCTGGATGACTTTAAATTAGTTCTTACCAGACCTCTTGATATATTATTAGGCGTTTTAATTAGATACTTTGTGATGCCTGGCGTTGCGCTTTCTGTTGCGCTGCTTCTTAGACTTCCTCCCGAACTCGCTGCTGGCCTGATTCTTGTAGGATGCTGCCCAAGCGGCACAGCGTCAAATGTTATGACATTCCTATCTAAAGGCGACACAGCACTTTCTGTTACAGTATCAAGCGTAAACACATTTTTAGCTCCACTTCTTACTCCAGCTATCTTCTTATTTCTTGCAGGCAGATTCATCCCAATAGATCCAAACGGGCTTTTTATTGATATTTTAAAGATAGTACTTTTGCCTATTGCAATTGGAGTAATACTTAGAACGGCTGTGCCAACTTTTATTAAAAAAATAGTCACAATAATTCCTGTCATTTCAGTGATCAGCATAATAGCCATAATAGCAATAGTCGTGGGGCTAAGCGCTGCAAAGTTAGCAACAGTAGCTCTAATAGCTTTTGCTGCAGTAGTTCTGCATAATTTGCTCGGCCTTACCCTTGGATATTGGGCAGCAAGAGGAGCCAAGATGCCCCACTACAAAGCAAAAGCCATTACTTTTGAGGTAGGCATGGAAAATTCAGCCCTTGCTGTCGCTCTTGCAATAGCTCACCTAAATCCAATAGCAGCGCTACCAGGTGCAATATTTAGCGTGTGGCACAACCTCTCAGGTTCTACTCTTGCAGGGTTCTGGGGCGCCAGAGACAAAAATATAGATCAATAAAAAAAGCCCCTCATCATCTTAGAAAAATGGTGGGGGGCTTTTTGCTAACTATTAAAAAGTTAGAGTTAGAGATCCAAATACGCTTCTTCCTGGCATAGGATACCCAAATACCTCTTGATACTTTTTATTAAAAATATCATAGAACATTAGATCCATTCTTAGGTCGTGCTTTGGTATTAGATAAGATATCCCAAGGTCTGCAGTATAATATGGCTTTATCGAAACAAGCTCAAGCTTACTGCTATTTGGTGCATACAGCAAATTTTGCTTTGATACGTAGTGATTGTCAAAATCTAAAATTAAGCCATTATCAAATTTTTTCTGAAAGGTTAAATTTGCCATACTTCTTGGAAAATAGCCCAAACCGTTTAACAGATGCTGGGTGTCAAGCGCATCGTTAACCTTTGTGCTTCTTTGATAGGTATAAGTGAACACTGTATCAATGCCCTTTATTCTCTTTTTAAGCGTTGTTTCAGCTCCATACATATTTACTTCATCTACGTTGTAAGCCACTCTGTTTGTAGGATTTGGATCAATTCTAAACATAATATAGTCGTGAATAGAATAATAATAGCCATTAATAGAGTAGTCAAATCCGAATCTCTTTCCTTTAATGCCAAGTTCTACTGCGTTTTCCTTTTCAGGCCTTAAGAGATAGTTTACTGGCCTATATCCGGGTGCAGGAGCGCCATTTGCGAGCTTTGATCCGCTATAACCTGTAAGCCACCAGTAGTATTCAGGATTAGTGGGCATCCTTGCAGATTTGAAGACTGAAAGCGTTGCGGTGTCGTTTTTAGTTAGCTCGTAGTCTAAGCTTATTCTTGGAGTGATCGCATCGCCAGTTAGCGATATGCCCTGTACATAAGTTCCTCTCCCGTCCTGTAATATAGGCGCTCCCTCTGCGTGAAAGCTATCATACCTTACGCCCATATAAAGAGATGATTTCTTTGATATCTTAAATCTATCATCAAGATATGCTGAATTGTAAATTATCTTCTGACTCGATGGGCTATCTTGATTGTATGTGGCAGGGTTTGTTTTTTCGTAAATTATAAATGTGTCCCCTGAGCCCTGATTTTTAAAGTAATAGCCAAATCTCACGTGGTGCTTTGAAATATCCCTACTAAAATCCATATAGAATCCATCGGTCTTATCAGGCTTTAGATCCCTTATAAGAAGCCCAGGATTTACCTCGTATCTATCTTCTCTATTTGTAAAACCTGCGACCTTAGCTTTCCAGCCAAATATTTCTCGTTCATACGACAGATCCAGAAGAGTCTTTTCCTTTTGCCAGTAAGCGCCCATTACGGGCGTCCTTGTAGGTCCCCCACCGGGAGGCATAAATTCTCCAAGTGATGTAGAATATGATGGATCTATGGGGACATTCCACAATGGGTTTTGAGGATCATTTGATTTTCTATTACTTACTATAAGGCCTCTTTTTACCTTTGTATAATAAACTGAGGCATTAATTTGACCATCAAAAACGTTTGGGATAACCGTGGAAAAGTTAAATGAGTTTGAGAGAAAATCGTTGTTTCTTAAAAATGGGTCAGAGGAGAGATGATCGATAGAAATATTGAAGGGTATATCCTTTATCTTGTTTTCGTAATAAAACCTATAATTTTGAGTATCCCTTGTGCCGTATGAACCAAAAAATTCTGTTATCGGCGTGCCAGTCGGAACTCTATTCTTAATCTCTACTGCACCGCCTAAAACTCCGAGCTTAGCGTCCACACCGCTTTTTACAACCTTAATAGAGTCAACGTTTATTGGCGGTATAGTGCTCCAGTCCACATAAAAGCCGCCATAGACGCCTGTGGCATTGATATCTCTTCCATTCTCAAATACTTTCAATCTGTTACTTCCAAAACCTCTGATCTTAACCACATCGCCCGTGTCTCCCAGAAGAGATTTTTCTGAGATCTCTACTCCTGCCATATCCTTAAGATAATCAGTAATGGAAAAGCTCATAGCAGGGTTTACCTTGAATACGTTTACCACATCTGCATTCTTCTCTTTCTCCTTGCTCCCGTAGACTACAATCTCTTGAAACTGGGAAGAATCATCACAAAATCCAATTTCTGCCAAACCTGAATAAAAAAAAGCAAAAAACAAAAAAACAAATACAATAAACAAATATCCTCTACCTCCCTTAAAAAAATAAGCCATGAAGACAAGAAGCCTTCATGGCTTTAATGCTAAATTTAATAAATTTAAAAGCGCCCTAATTCATTTAGGACATTTTCTAATAAAATTTTAATCTTATTTTAATATATCAAAAAATTTTCTAATGTCAAGAAGGATATGCTTCATCTCTACTTCGACTTTAATATCCTAAAAAACAAAAACAGGCTGAAAATCACTCCTATAAAAATTGCAGACATTTGAAAATAAAAAGCATTTGGGCTAATAGCTTTATAATTTTGACTTACTATATTTGAATTTTGGTTAGATGAATAATTTTGCATTTGACTTGATTGATTAATATGTTGATTATTTGAGTCTAAAGCAACCTCTCCTTGACTGCTATTTGAGCTCTTGTTACTCATAGTGCTGCTTTCAGGCATAACCTTCGGTCTATTTGGATCGTCTGGACTCCACATAAGAGCATGAGACACGCCAGAAAATACAAATAAGAAGATTAGGGAAAAAAGTAAATATTTCATAGTTTTATTATCTCTACCGTCATGCTATAGTTTGCCAGCATATTTGGGCTTTTTGGCAGCGGAAACCATGGGGTGACAAAGTATCTTAAGCGGTTATCGTACACATATTCATCTTGATAGCCATTTGTCAGAGCGCTACCATTGAAGAAGCCCCATACCCCGTGCCAGTTCTCAACTAACATACCTCTTGTAAGGGCATATCCGAGCAAATTATCGCTGCCATAACCCACTGAGAAGTATGGATAGTTTGAGGTGCTTGCAGGATTGCCACTCGCCACATTGCTATAATAGTGATAATTATCAAATACCCCTGTCTGAATAGTATTGTCATTGTTTCCCGTTTGCGTCCCAAAGGTAAGGATCTGTCCATCAAATGAGTAAGTTTGGTTATCAGAAACGTTCGTCCCATCATTGGCATAGTCAGCCTTAGCAGGAGGTTTACTAGCATTAGATTTTACATTTAAGAATATATTCCTTGCCACAAGCCCAAGTAGAAATCTGGAATCATCTGTCCCAGAATACGACGTGAAGCTCCCGTCAGGGTTAACGAGCCTCTCAGGATATGTAAGACTATAAGTAAGATAATTGGTCCCACCGTCTCCAATTACAATATCGCCCGCTGCTGCCACAGTAAGCCTCCCAGACACGTAGTACTGCCAGGGATTATTCGGATCTTGAGGATTGGCAGGAGCCTGCCCCGCAACCAGATCTGCCATATCTTCGCTTGAACCATGTCCATGTCCTGAAAGCTTCAGCGCGTTGTAGAGATCGCTTGAAGAGCCGTAGTCGCCTTGTGGCAGAATGCTTGTTTGCATTTCCTTTACATGGCCGTTTATGTATATTAGATTAAAGTCTGTATGATCTGTTATTACATAAGGATTACAATTGTCGCTATTTATATTAGCAGGACAAGATGCAAAAGGGGCATCATTCGTATATTTCCAGTTGCCTCCTGTATATTTTTGAACATAGAATATCTTCGTGGATAGCTCGGTATCAGTAGCAGTAGAATTGCTGGACCTTGGTATGTCTATAAGCCATATCCTATACTGAGCATTCGAACTTGATGTCAGAGTGACCCTATAAACCGATGCATATTTTGGTCTTCCATTAACCTGAAAGTTCATCCTCATAGAAGAGAACTCAAATTGTTTTACAGAGTAGGTATTGTTTATAGCACTTGGATTTATATATAGGGAATAATAATTGCCTCCAACGATCGAGCTAAACCCGCTATCAAAGGCTACAAAACTGCTGTTACTGCCTGTTAGCGTGCTGTTCCCTTTAGCCTCGCCTGGCAAAAGGTTGACTCCCCTACCCAGGACATTTTGGGTAAAAGAGTATTTTGGGTAATTTGTTTGAACGCCCGCGCTCCCCTGATAAGCTATATGCTGCCAATCTGAAGAGCCACCAGGTTGAGCACCATACCATATAATTTGTCCACCAACTCTCAGATCGGGAAGCGCTGGAGCAGTGGGCACGAATCTATTCAGAGCATCAAACATCGGTCCCGTAGGAGGGTTCGCATTAGTGTTTGCGTTTTGCCAATAGGCGATGCCCACGCTATCGTTTGTGTAATATGGTCCTACTAACCTACTAAAGCCTCCCAACCACCAGTTGCCCCCAGATGTTCCGCCCGAGTTATAATCCTTATTGGTAAGGAGCGCTGCGTTTGGAGGGGAGTTATTTATGTCAAAGTGCACGTTGTATTGCAATACATTTTTCCCACTGTTTAAATCCTTGGCTACAAAGGAAAGATCGTAGTGACAATCAGTCCAGTTAGTTGGATTGGGATAAAATGCATAATCAGCGCTTGCTAAATCAACCTCTATATTGGGATTCCCTGTGCCCCTTGTGTTATATTGTTGACTGGCAGAAATTCCCAGGCTTCCTGGATCTGGAGGTGTTCCCTGGTTTGCTACAAATTGCTGCTTTATAGCGTTTACGTATTTACTCGAAAAGTCTTGTGCAGCATAAACTGACTGATCGTATAGAGCATTTTGCGTTGCAAATTTTATTGGATTTATGCCCAGAGCTGCTATCGCCACCGAAATAGTTAATATCAAAGCCATTATTATTAAGACGATTATCAGTGCAGAACCATTTTTGTTCACACTTAATTCCCCCTTACAAGAAAGATTGGAGTAACCTGAAATGCCCCTGTTTGACTCCCTCTTAGTGAAGCATTAACTTTGGTATCTGCTTCCAAGGTAACCGATATCTGAATGCTTTGAACGTTTTTACTCAGATCCACTGGATTGGTATTATTTATAGAACAAGAAACAGAATTTGGAGGATTCACTATAGAAGAGCACGTCGAATTGCTACAATAGTTATAGCAGGTAGGCGCGATGCTTATTACGTTTACATTCTTCGGTGTCACTGTATTATCTATTGGGTTTCCCACCACTGTGGCCCAGTCTGATTGATAAAAGGTCACGATTCTGTGAAGGCTTTTTGAGCCATCTGAATTGTTTTCTAAACTATATTCTATCTCTTTCCTGGGCGCCAGATCGCTTACAGTACAGGAAATGTCATACACAGGGTTGTTTGGATCTGTCCCAATCTGATACGAAGTATTGTATTGATTTGAGCTATTATAATAAACGCATGCAGTCTTAAATCTGATTATCCCGCCAGCAGTCTGGACAGGCACGAAAGTAGTAGAATTTGCCATACTTTGACCAACGTCCAGATTTACACCCCTGCCGGCCAGAGCAAGATCTTTTGACATAAGAGTTTGAACTGTAGAGATAGCAGAGCTCGTAATGTTTCTGTTTTGGGATGAGATAAGCGTGTTGTTTGCATTGATAAGAAGCACTGTAACTCCCGCTGTGATTATCACAAGTATAGTCAGTGTTACCATTAACTCGATAAGAGTGAAGCCAGATTTTTTTCTCACGGTGAAACTGCCTGAGGCTTGTCAATACGCTCAAATCCCTGGACCTGGCAAAGCGCCCCTCCAGGCTTGCCGCAATTCCAGCTAACGCTAATAGTTACAGCAGCATATTCATACTGTGTGCCCGAACTATTATCCGAAACAGTAGTGGTTCTTTTTCCATTAAGGGAATGATTTATCTTTACTATTTCTGTCACTCCATTTTGAGCCAGGAGGGCATTCCAACCAACGGCCACATCGGAGCTATTTTGAAGATTTGCCATAGCTGATAGTTGAGCTAACTTTTGGTTCACCAGCCCTTGAGCATTTGTTTGCTGAGCCGCTGCCTCTTGAGCTCTTATAGATCCAAACAAAGACATTGCAAGAGTCATAAGGCCAAAGGTAAGAAGAACAGCCGCCACCATCAGCTCTATTAGTGTGAAGCCCCTTTTATTCTTTTTTAAGCTACAAAACATAATATACCCCTTAAATTTCGCCCGTAATCATAAACATATATTATATTACAAAAATGAAAATTAATATTAAACCAAAGGTTCATGCCATGAACCAGTAATAATAGGTGAGCTTAAATAATTTGACAAAAGATTGGTTATATTGCTGAAAGTAGCAGGATTATACACTATTTCACTGCCGGCATTTACTTGCAAGTTTCCGCTCTCTACCAGCAAGGCACCGTTTATATTTGAATTAGAATTCATCTGCACAGTTGTTTCTCCTATTTGGGCAGAGCCTGAGGCATATACAAGACCATTTATAGTGTTGTTACTACTGATAGTCAGATTTCCTAAAGAAGAAGAGCCAGCGCTATTCCCGACGTAAACCAGTCCGCTCAAGCCATTCACATTAGAATTGATATTCAGGTTACCGTCAGAAATTATAATATTGCCATTAATGGTAGAATTACTGTTAAAAGTTACAGAGGTATTGTTTCCCGTTGTGATGATGTTTCCTGAAATCGCATCAGAATTGCTATTTAAGATGAGATTTGAATTGCTGCCTGTCAAAATAATATTGCCACCTATGCTAATCTGTGAATTCGCGCTATCTGTTACGCTGCCGTTTGCATACAAACTCTTGCTAACTATTAAGTCAGCGTTTGAATTTAAGTTCACCGCATTTGACCACATGTTCCCATTCACTGTAAGAGAACTGCCGTTATTGACTGAAAAATTCGAAGAGCTTATGACAAGGTCACCGTTTATTGTAATGTTGCAATTATTGTTGTTAAGGCTGCCATCCGTCAAGATATAATTTCCAGTCAACGTTTGACCGCAAGTAGGATTTGAAAGTGTAGTATAGTTTGTGGGCGCAGCAGGAATGCTCGGTGTCATACTGCTGACTACTTGATGAATAGCGTTTTTGTAAGGCGTAAAGTCAGGAAGATGCTGTTGGGGTCCTATAACAGATGAGTTTGAATCTTTCGATAAAGTCCCGCTGAGCAGTGCGCCTGGTATATTCGGATTGTTTGTAGTAATAGTTGAGTTACTGTTCATATTTATATCCCCATTTGCTATAACTGCCCCCGGAATTGCGTTTCCCAGATAAACTGTTACAGATCTCTTTTGTGGTGCGCCTACAGAAGCGGTTATAATTTTCGTAATATATCCTGAAGCAGTAGCTGGATTTATCACGCTTATATTTACGCTCAGCCCTTCTCGCGAAGTATACTGCGAGCTGCCATAAGGCAGGTTTTGGGCCGTTGCATAAGCTACTCCTTCTTCACACGCAGACAGGGCCTGAACAGAACCCGTTTGAGCAGAAGAGGTTTTAAATAAAGATATATTCAAAGCTGCCCATACTCCAATTACTATTACGAAAAAAACCATAGCCCCGATAGCAATCGGCAAAGCGAATCCGCTCTTGTCAGAAAGTTTTTTACTGAACATTTCTGAGCTTCACCCCCTTTGTATTGGGTTACTTGTTTTAATGATATACCAAAATAAAAAAATCATCAATATATTCTACAAATAAGCACTTTCAAACAATGCAAATTAGATTATAATCATAATACAACTTTGCGATACTGTTAGGAATGTTTTTGAGTAATAAAGAGATTTGCAGAAATTGGGAATTCTTTTGCAGGCTAAGTTAAAAATTAATTGTATATTTCATGCCATGAACCGCTAACTATAGTTGCATTGGTCGTAATATATTGGGACAATAGATTATCTGCAGAAATAAGATTGTTTTGATTGTAGATAATACTGTCATTTCCATCCAACGTAATCTGATCATTGCTGTTGTTATAATTATTTGCCCAAAGTGCACCGTTTATCGTATCATGACCATTAGAAGTAAATTGTCCATCAGTATACACAAAGCCATTTATTGTATTTCCACCATCTAAGATAAGATTCCCGTTGTTGTTATCACCGTTTGCATTAACTGACCCATTGCTATTCACAGTACCAGAACCTACATAAAGAAAGGCCACATTTAAAGTGCTTTGACCATTAAGCGTCAAATCACCATCTAAGAGATAAATATTGCCAGTAACAGTAGAAGAACTATCCACCAAAAAAGTCGCTCCATTGCCATAAAGTAAAATATTGCCGCTTATATTGGATGCGCTATTTAAAGTAATGTTTCCCGTCGCTAAAATTATGTTTCCCGAAACATTAATTGGATCAGAGCTTTGATTTGGTATCAAACTGCCTTGAGTTAAATACAGGTTTCCGCTGCTAACATTAACAGAGGACCCGCTGGTATTAAGGGTTATAGAATTATTTGACCAGTAGCTACCGTTGTTTACCGATATTGAGCCATTAAGGTTTATCTGGCTGCTTGTGATAAGATTCCCATTGCTAACCGAAATAGTTGTTGGTGCATTAGTGTTTATATTTGTTGCAGGAATCCATAGGTTTCCTCCGGATACGGAAATAGTAGAGGAGTTATTTATATTAATGTTTCCATTTAAAATGAGATTCCCGGTAACATTTATAGAGCAACTTAGATTATTAACGATATAATTTCCTGTATAACTGCCTCCACACGTTGGATTGGTTAGTGTGGTATATCCAGTTGGAAGGGTTGGCGTGCTGGGTATTTGATTAGATTTTACAATGTTCGAAACCACACTGGTTACCGCAGTGCTATATGGACTAAAGCTTGTTATCTGTTGTGCTGGTCCGTTTATAGTTGCGCCAGCATGATTTGTAATCGAGCCAGTATACAGAGCTCCAGGAATGCCAGAGTTGCCAGCATCCAACAGATTTTGCTTGCCGTTAATTCTTATGTCACCATTAGAAATTACCGGACCAGGAATCACGCTGCCAGAACCCTGAACCAGCACTCTGACGCTTCTGTGCACAGGACTACTTACAGTAGCAGTAACAGTCTTGGGAGATGTCGCTGCAACGACTATAGCTACGCTAAGTCCTTCCTTTGAAGTATAAGAACCTCCCGTGTAAGCCGGATTGGAATCCAATTGATTTATAGCATAAGATATCCCCTCTTCGCAGGCAGACAAAGCGCGAATAGAAGAGGTCTGTGCTGAAGAGGTCTTGAACAAAGAAAGGTTCAGAGCTGCCCATACTCCGATTACTATTATGAAAAAAACCATCGCTCCAATAGCAATCGGCAAAGCGAACCCGTTCTTGTCAGAAAATCTTTTACTGAACATTTCTGAGCTTCACTTCCTTTGTAAAAGTATAAGAATTATTGCTCGATTTTAAATTCGCAGTTATAACAATCTGGACCACGTTATAGTTTCCAGAGGAGTCCACCTGATTTGGGACAAAATTAGCGCTTGAATTTACCGAACCCAATACAGGAGAGAATACCGTAAAGACCACATTTGGAGGGTTGATAACTGAACAGCTTGTGCTATTCACACACCTTGACAGGTTTCCATTTTGCAATTGATATTTCACTACACTATATGCGCCAGTCCCATCGGGATTTCCTGAATTGGGCACATCCAGATTAAACGATATGTAGCCAGAGCTGCCCTGAGCGCAGACCACATTTGCATTTACGGTAGTGCCAGGGCTTATCTGAAGATTTATATATCCAGCTTCTCTAATCTCCCTTGACATACCATAAAGAATATTTGGAACGCTAATAGATATGTTGTCTATCTCCTGATTTTTAACAAAGGATTTGCCGCCGCTTGAAAGAGCATATATTACAGCAATAGCTATCATCGATGCTATTACTATAACCACCAAGAGCTCGGTAAGAGTAAAGCCACCCTTTTTCCTCATTGGCAGGCCTCAGATTGCAAATTGATATTTTGGAACCTTGCAGGAGACGCTGTATCGCTGACAGTTACGTTTAACAAATCACAACTAGAATTGGGATCTTTTGAGCGCACAGCACTCAATTTAAAGCATATACTGCCATTGTTAACACAATCATTTGAATTTTGGATATTTACAGAACTGCCCAAACTAAGAGCCCTCAAGCTCTCCATTTGAGAATCAGCAAGTATATTAGCCTGGTTTAAAATATAGTTGTTTGCAGATGCCTTCAGAGATGACGACAGACCCCAGGCCAGCGCAATAAGAGCAAAAAGTAAAAAAACAGAAGTGATCAAAAGCTCTATCAGAGTTACCCCTCTTTTATTCACTTTTTTCTCCCTTAATTTTGGATTACTTTTCATAATGATATACCAAAAAAGTTAAACAATCAATAAGCTCAGCACGTAAGGTGAAAGAGTGCCAGGGGCGCCATCCCATCACTCACAAACTCGTTAAACTTATCGGCAGCTTTCTTCGTATCATATAACAAAACTTCTTTTTTTACACCCTTAAAATATCTGATCAGATCATCTTCAACCCTTACCATACCATATGCGCCCGTCCCACATATTATATGTGTAACATTTTCTACCCTATTCAATATGTTTTCGATGTCAGCAAGAGAGAAGGCATGTCCTTCTTTCCTCCACCACGGATAAACGAGTACCTCATCCTTTGTAAAGACCAGATCTTTTTCATACTCTGTTCCATTTATCTTTATAGATCCAAATTTATAATAATCTATCACAACAATCACCTCTTTTTTATAGCGATTTAATATTAAATAATAATTTACTACATATTTTCTAAAACTTACAATTCACTCTTAAATATGTCACTTTTTACAAAAAAATAAAAATAATATATAGTATTCGTATTATGAATAGCAAACTTGAATTTGAATATTATATAGGCATCGATATCGGCGGCACGAGAACAAGAGTTGCCCGTTTTTCAGAGAATTTGAGACTAGAAGAGAAGTCGATCATAGAAACGCCTCTTTATGAAAAGAATCCTAAAGAATTGCTGGAAGAAATTTCCAATAAAGTACAGGATTTAAAAAAGTCTAACTTAAAGTTTGCAATTGGCATATCAGCTCCTGGTCCATGCGACACAAAGATGGGCATAGTAAAAAATCCACCAAATTTACCTGGTTGGAGTGAGATAAGAGTTAGTGAATTCTTTAAAGATAAATTTGACACCCATGTATGCCTGGAGAACGACGCAAATGCAGCCGCCCTTGCAGAATATAAAATTGGTTCAGGAAAAGGTTATAAAAACATAGTTTACTTTACGCTCTCCACAGGAATAGGCGGAGGGATAATCATAAATGGTAAGATTTATAGAGGTTTCGAGGATAGCGCAGGAGAATTTGGACACCAGATAGTCCTCTTAAATGGTCCAAAGTGCAGATGCGGGAGCAAAGGATGTCTGGAGGCAGTTTCTTCAGGCTATGCCATCTCAAGAGATGCTCTTTCGAAAGCCTTGGTTAGAAAATCTGGCATTCTTTACGAAATTTACAAAAAAAATGGCACGATAAATGCACAGGATGTTTTCTTGGCATCCAGCCAGGGCGATGACATTTCCTGGAAAATCCTAAATAAAGCCATTACATATATGGGCATTGGAATCAGTAACGTCATCACAGTGCTCTCCCCTGAATGCGTAGTTTTGGGCGGAGGCCTTACAAATCAAGAATATATCATAGATGAAATTAGAAATTTTGCGACAAACCACGTAAAAATGGCTCCGATAAATAAGATAAAGATAGTAAAAAGCTCCCTTGGCGATGATTCGTCTCTTTACGGCAGCGTGTTAAATATAATAAAATTACAATAAACTATTATATATAAGCTTCAATAAAGAATAATATATTATTTCACGCCATTTTACCCTTTAAGCTTTTACTTAATGTATAATGTAGTCTTGTAAAAAATATTTTTTGCTATTAATCGGAGGTTTAAAAATGAATAAGCTCTCAAATGTAGATAGCGAATTTCTAAGCTTACATAAAGACGATCTTGTTAACTGGTACCCATGGTCAAAGGAATGCTTTGAAAAGGCTAAAAATGAGGATAAGCCAATCCTTCTTATTTCCTGTGCCCTTTGGTGCGAAGAGTGCCACCAGATAGCAAATGAGTTATTTCTTGATCCAAACGTTGCAGAATTTCTAAATAAAAATTTCGTTTCTGTGCTTGTAGACAGAGATGAACACCCGGAGGTAGACAGGCGCTATCAAGAAGGCATATCGGTAATTATGAAAGATTCTGGATGGCCGCTGATAGTATTCCTCACTCCCGAAGGAAGAGCTTTCTACGGTTTTGTTTATAGAAAAACTAATGAGGAAATTGGATTCAAAGATATACTTGACAGGGTATTGGGGATGTTCAAAGAGGCAAGAGAAAAGATAGAAGAGCTTTCAAAAAACAACGAGGAATTGATCCAAAAACACTTTCATACCGAACCAATGGGAATTGATAATAACATAATACACTTTTCTGTAATGGAAGTGCTTGAAAATTGGGATGATGTTTCGGGCAGCATAGCTTTAGACCAGAAATTTTATTTCCCATCCCTATTTGAAACAATGGTAAGTCAATATATTTACGAAGCTCAAGATGATACAAAGGAAGAGATTAAAAAGGCTATTTTGCTTGTTCTGAGAAGCATGGCAAAAGGCGGAATTCACGACAAAGAAGAGGGCGGCTTCTTCAGGTGTTCGGCCGATGATATGTGGAAGTGCACAAGAGAAGAAAAGACCACTGTCGATAACGCCGAGTTATTTAGATTGTATTCCAAGGCATTTAGAACCTTTGTTAGCGCAGACTTAAAGGATACGATAAATCAATTTAAAAAATATTTTTCAGCAAATGAATCTGAAGAGGGCGGCTTCTACGCTTCCAATTCAAAGATAAATGGCAAAAAATTTGTAGACAGAACTATATATACCGATGTAAACTCTCTTGTAATAGAGGCATTTTGTGAAGGCTATCATGCCACATCGGACAAATATTTCTTGGACAGCGCAATAAAAACTGCAGATATGTTGCTCTCTGCCAGACTTGAAAGCTCACAACTCCTAAGGTCAAAAAACAAACCGGGCATATTGCCTGATTATGCATACTTTGGCTACAGCCTGCTGAAATTATTCGACCTAACCAGGGAAGAGAAATATCTTAACTCAGCAAAGAAGGTTATAGACATGGCACTGAATAAATTCTGGAATAGAGGAAAAAGTGGCTTTTTCGAGGTTAAAAGCGAAACTGGCTTATACGATCAGGTCGAGTATCTCTTAGATATGCCCACATCAGCACCAGGGCCATATATCTTTATGGGCATGATGGAACTTTTGAGAAATTTCCCTGAGGAAATAAAATATGAATACTTCCTTGAAGAGTACGCGAAGAAAATAATGGGCTCAGTAGATAAAAACCCGATTCACAGCGGCTCTGCATTGAGAGCCCTTGATGCCTTGATAAATCATCCAATAGAAAGAGATGAAGTTATAGACGTTAAGAATCAGATATTTAACTAACTTTTTTTCTATTTCTAATAAAATATAGCGCGACCCCAATTACGAGGCCAATGAACAGTGATATGAGAAATGTCTCCAATTTTCTCTCCTAAAATATAATGTAGAAATTTAGTCTATACATTATACACTATCTTGTTTCATATCAAAGTCTATGTCCTAAGCCTTCTGAACTCGTTGGGGTCTTTTGCCTTGAAAAATGCACTGCCCATCACAGCCAAATCTACACCAATTTCCTTTAGCTTCTCTCCCCAGAACATATCCACCCCACCATCAACCCAAATCTCAAAACTTCTATTCGGGTACAGTCCAATTAGCCTCCTTATCTTTTCGAATACTGGTTCTATAAAGGTCTGCCCCCCGAATCCAGGCTCCACGCTCATAAAGAGAACGTGGTGTACAAACGGCAATATTTCCAGTATGGAACTCTCGTGCACTCCAGGTCCAATGCTAACCCCGGGCAAGAAGCCCATCTCCTTGAGCATTGTACAAAATCTTACCGGAGAAACGGTGGCCTCTTGGTGAAATGTGACCTCTTGTACTGTTTTCGGGATTAGACTTACAAATTTTTCTGGCTCTTTTACCATTAGGTGTACAGACGCGGGCAGCTTCGAGCACTTAGCCAAAAAGGCAGCGAACTGCGGTCCAAAAGATATATTGGGCACATAGTGACCATCCATAACGTCCACATGCCAAGCGTCAGCGTATGGCTCTAATTTTCTTATATTATCTTCAAAATTTAAAAAGTCTGCTGACAGTATAGATCCAGATATTAACATACATAGCCTCCAAAATTTATAAAAATTTTTCCAATTCCATAATCTGCTCTACTCTTCTAAGATGTCTGCCGCCTTGAAACTCGGTATTTAAGAATATATCTACAAGCTCTTTTGCAGCATCGAAATCGGTAAACCTGCCGCCAAGGGCTATCATATTTGCGTTGTTGTGCTCTCTTGAGAGCCTTGCAAGCTCTGGCGCATAAACCAGAGCACACCTAATGCCATTTATCTTATTTGCGACAATTGATGCGCCGATTCCAGAACCGCACAATACTATCCCCCTCTCACACCTTCCGGTAGACACCGCGCTTGCAGCCTTAGCTATGATTGGCGGATAATCCACACTCTCATCGCTAAAACATCCAAAATCAATCACCTCATGTCCGATAGATTCAAAATAACTTTTAATCTCATTCTTCAGATCAAAGGCTCCGTGATCTGTGGCAATTGAAATCTTCATCTTAATCTCCTTAAAGAAAATTTATATACTTAAATAATATCAAAAATCCCTTCATAAAGAACATCAATTTTTTATTTTTACCCTTCTTTAGTTATCTCCAGAAATTCTTCCATATCGGCCTTGCTGCCCATAAAGATAGGCGTTCTTTGGTGAAGATACTCTGGCTTCACATCTAAAATTCTGGTGATGCCATTGCTGGCAATGCCGCCCGATTGCTCCACCAAAAATCCCAATGGGTTGGCTTCATAGAGCAGCCTTATTTTTCCATTTTTATTTGTGCTATCCGCTGGATATGCGAATATTCCGCCCTTTAAAAGAGTTCTGTGAACGTCTGCTACCATTGTAGCCACATATCTTTGCGCATACCCTTTTTCTTTTACAGTGTCCACATAGTTTCTTAAGCCGTCTGACCATCTTTTGTAATTTGACTCGTTGAAGGCATATATCTTGCCTTTTACAGGTATCTTTATGTCAGGATGAGACAGAATATATGAGCCCACACCAGGATCTAAGGTAAAACCGTTTACGCCGTTCCCTGTGGAATATACCATCATAGTTGATGAGCCGTAAATTACGTAGCCCGCAGCCACCTGTTTTCTGCCTTCCTGGAGAAATGAAGTGTCATCGTCAGATATTCTCTTGTAAATTGAAAATATCGTGCCCACGCTTATATTCACGTCCACATTGGATGACCCGTCCAAAGGGTCAAGACTGATAACGTATTTTCCATCCTTCCCATTCTCAGGGAAATAGGCCTTTTCCATCTCTTCTGATACCACAGCAAAGAAGTCGCCAGTAGAGGCAAGGTGTTCCACCAGCCAGTTGTTTGCCAGCTCATCTAATTTTTGGACCTCTTCACCCTGAACGTTTATCCTGCCTACTTTGCCCAGAACGTCCACAATTCCAGCTTTTCTAATATGAGATGATATTATCTTGGTCGCATTCTCTATTGAGATAAGTATGCGCGATAGAGCCCCTGATGCCTTAGAATATCTTTTCTCTTCCTCAAGTATAAATCTGCTCAGATCTATTCCCTTTTCTATTTTCATAATTCTAACCCTCTTCCAACATTATTTTTATGTTTTACAAGTTAAAACCCTACATTATTTTAGGAAGGGCGTCAATTCCAGGCAGCTTTTCACCTTCGAGAAATTTCAAGGCTGCTCCGCCACCAGTAGAGACGTGAGAAAAGTAATTCACCATATTCGTTAACCTCAAAACGTCTGCTGTGTCACCGCCACCACAAACGCTTGTTGCATCGCTTAGCGCCACCGCTAAAGCAAGTGCCCTTGAACCCCACGAGAATTCAGGGATCTCAAAAACTCCCATTGGGCCATTCCACAAGATAGTCTTTGCCTTCAATATCTCCTCTTTGAAAATTTCCAGAGTTTTAGGTCCAATGTCCACTCCATACCAATCTGCAGGTATTCTTGAAGCATCGACAAGCCTACAATCGCTGCCGCTAATTATATCCCTTGTCATCATTACATCTACTGGCAAAATTATCTTCTTTCCCATCTCTCCAGCTTTATAAAGTATTTGACGCGCCACGTCATCAATCGATTCTTCTACAAAGGATTTGCCCACATCGTATCCATTTGCTCTCAAAAAGGCAAAAGCCATTCCGCCGCCAATACAAATAGCGTCTACCTTCTCGATCATATTATTGATAAGCCTTATCTTATCTGAAACCTTTTTACCCCCTAAAATCAGGAGGAATGGTCTTTCTGGACTTTTCAGAATCTTGCTCAAGGCAGTAACCTCCTTTTCAAGTAAAAATCCTGCAAAAGAAGGCAAGAGTTTTGGCACAGATGCTATAGAAGCGTGCTCCCTATGACATGCACCAAAAGCCTCCTGGACAAATATATCAGATAGCGATGCCAGATATCTCGCATATTGCATATCGTTTTTCGTCTCGCCCGGACAAAATCGAAGGTTTTCCATTAGCAAAATCTCGCCATCTTTTAAGTCATTTGAAATAAAGTTCTCTAACTCTCCCCCCGCACACTCAGCAATAAAGTTTATATTAATGTTCAGCATTCCAGAGAGCTTTTTTCTTACTCCCTTTAAAGAAAAATTGGATTCTTTATTCTTTGGTCTCCCAAAGTGAGAGGCCAGAATCACCTTCGCCTTTGCAGCGCATAGATACGCCAGTGTGGGTGCTACTGCCCTCAGCCTCATATCTCCAGTCAGGTTACCATCTGAGTCGGCAGGATCGTTTAGATCTGCTCTCACAAAAACTCTTTTTCCCTGAAGTCCGTATATTGGATAATCAAGCAAAGATGCCCTGTCAAACCCTGTCACATGGATCACACCCTCCCGATATAAACTTTGTCAGGTCGACAATTCTGCTGGCATAGCCAAATTCATTGTCATACCAGGAAAATATCTTGTAAATATCTTGAATTTTTGATATCAATTGTCCGTCTACAATAGAAGAATATCTGCTGCCTATAATATCGCTTGAAACCAAGGGCTCTTCTGAATAATGCAAAATGCCTCTCATTGAGCCTTCGGAATAACTTTTGAAGGCTTCTTTTATGTCTGAGATCTCAGGACTATTTCTAAGATTCACAGATAGATCTATTATGGAAGCCGTCGGAACAGGCACTCTCAGGGATATGCCGTCCAACTGGCCTTCAAGCTCTGGAAATATCTTTCCAATAGCCCTTGCAGCTCCTGTAGAAGTGGGAATCATATTTATAGCAGCAGCCCTTGCCCTTCTTGGATCTTTTTTGTGCGTGCCGTCCAACAGCCTTTGATCGGACGTGTACGCGTGAACTGTAGTCATTGTCCCCTTTTCAATTCCAAACTCATCGTTTAAAACTTTACAAACAGGCGCCAGGCAATTGGTCGTGCAAGACGCTGCCGAAATGACCTCGTGAGAAGGGGATATATCTTTATGATTTACCCCGTATACCACCATAACTTCTGCATCTTTGCTTGGAGCACTAATAAGTACCTTTTTGCATCCTGCAACAACGTGCTTGTACGCATCATCTCTTTTAGTAAATTTACCGGTCGACTCTACTACCGCCTCAATCCCCAGATCTTTCCAGGGGAGTCTGGTAATGTCAGCTCTTTCTTCAAAAATGAGAATTCTCTTGTTGTTTATATACAGAGACTCGCTATCATAAGCTACTTCCTTGTCAAAAGATCTATATACAGAGTCATGCTTTAATAAATTGGCCAACATAGCGGTATTTTTCGAACTGTTTATCGCCACTACGTCAATATCTCTCTCATCGCTTGCAATTCTGGTAACCAAACGTCCAATTCTTCCAAAACCGTTAATTGCTATTCTCATCTGACATCCCTCCATCAACTTCTGATTCTAAGGCTCCAAAGTCACTCTTAGTTGATGCTGATATCTCGTAAATCTCGTTTGCCTTTCTCCTCGTCTCTAAAAGCCTCAGCGCTTCTTTTGCTATATCCTCTGATGTAAGCTGGTATTGCCTTAGAAGATCCGCAGGCTTGCCTGACTGGCCGAACTGATCCCTTATGCCCATCCTTGACATAGCTACAGGAAATTCTTCACAAATGCACTCAGCGACCGCACTCCCCAGTCCGCCTATTATGCTGTGCTCTTCAACGCTCAATGCAGCTCTTGTTTTGATCAAAGACTCCACAAGAGTTTCTCTGTCAAATGGTTTAATGGTATTAAAATTTATTACCTCTGCTTCCACGCCTAAGCCAGAAAGCTTCTCAGCAGCTCCAAGCGCCTCATAAACCATTATTCCGCAAGCAGCTATGGTAATATCTTTTCCCTCTCGAAGAGTAATAGCCTTTCCAATCTCAAAGGGCTTGCCTGGAGGAGTGACTACTGGAGTAGCCATCCTGCTAAGCCTTAGATATACAGGACCCTCGAAGTTCGCGGCTGCAAAGGTAGCCTCATAAGCTTCATGAGCATCAGCGGGGACAATAATTGTCATATTTGGAACAGACCTTATTATTGATATGTCATCGATTGACTGATGGGTAGCTCCGTCCTCGCCCACCGTAATCCCTGCATGGCTTGCAGCAATCTTTACATTAAGATTCGTATATGCTATCGATTGAAAGATTTGATTTAGCACCCTTTGGGTAGCAAATATTGCAAAAGATGAACAAAAAACCACCATCCCGCAAGCCGCCAATCCAGCGCTCACGCCTATCATATTTGCCTCTGCAATACCAACATCGAAAAATCTATCTGGAAATTCTTTTGCAAATCTTATTGTTTGAGTAGACTTGGCAAGATCAGCGTCCAGAACCACTACGTTGTTGTTTTGCCTGCCAAGCTCTACCAGCGCTCTTCCATATGCCTCTCTTGTAGCAATCTCCCTATCAGATATAATGGTCACACAGAACAGCTCCTTTCCTTTATTTTCTTCTTAATTGCTGGAATCTACCTCAACCTCATCAGATTCCACAAATTCAACTCCTTCAAAACCTTTCAGAGCCTCTTCTAATTGATCGGGCTTTGGAGCCTTTCCGTGCCAATCCACATTGTTTTCCATAAAACATACACCCTTACCCTTTACCGTATTGGCAATTATCGCAGTGGGCTTGGATGTATACGATATAGCCTCAAGAGCGGGTATTAGCTCAAGAAAGTCATGACCGTCCACCTCTATTACAGTCCACCCAAAAGCCTTCCACTTCGCCCCCAGGGGTGAGACCCCCATAACGTCCTCTGTGCAGCCATCAATCTGTAAACCATTTCTATCGATAATAGCCACAATGTTTGTAAGTTTGTAATGAGAGGCCGACATAGCGGCCTCCCACACCTGCCCTTCCTGACACTCTCCGTCTCCAAGAAGAACAAATACCCTATAGCCGCTTTCCAGAATCTTTGCAGAAAGAGCCATCCCTACGCCCACGCTCAGGCCTTGTCCCAAAGATCCTGTCGACATCTCGACTCCTGGCACCTTTTTCATATCAGGGTGGCCTTGCAGGGGGGATCCAATCTTTCTAAGATCGTCAAGCCATTCGTACGGGATAAATCCAGTCTCGGCAAGGGTGGCGTACAAGGCTGGGGCGGCATGGCCTTTTGATAGGATGAATCTATCCCTCTCGGGGTCCTTGGGATGCTTTGGGCTGATTCTCAATATCCTGAAGTATAGAGATGTCAGGATATCCACGCAGGAAAGTGAGCCTCCAGGATGTCCAGATTGAGCTTTGGCTATCATCTTTACTATATTCTTTCTGATAATCAAGGCTTTTTTCTCAAGCTCATCGTATTCTGGCTTATACACGATCCTGCTAAACGGCATCTTGGAACACCACCTCGCTATTTTTGTCTTTAGATGCTCTGATCTGTTTTATTCTGGCAGCGAACAAGACCAGCATAGTCCTATAAGGCACTACCTCTTTCTCTTTAACCTTGGATAAAACGTCCTGGCGTATGGAGAATATAGATCCCATGTCTTTTAGCTGATCCTGAATCAAGTCGCTGTATATCCCAAAAACGTTCATCTTTCTGCCCGCATACCATTCAGTGAAACACTGCCAATTATCAAAATTACATGATTTCAGGTATCTTTTTATCCATGGGTCGTCGACTGGCTCTTTCCAGTCAACTCCAATTGCAGAAGAGCTATTTTTTGAAATCTTTAATTTGATTATTATATCTGCAAGCGCACACTGAGGCTCTACAAAATTTCTGATATCTCTTTGTCTGAGTCTAATCTCCTTTGCAACCTGTTCTACCGAATATCCCCTCTCTGCTGTGTCTCTTTTTACCTTCCAGTTAAATTTCAACTCAAGGTCGGTGTCATAGAAAACCTTCATATCATAAAGCTCTGCCAGAGATTTGAAGAAAAATGGATGCAAACCCTCGCATATTATGTAAGGCATTGGAACCACCCATTCAGGGTCGCCAAAACTGCCAGTAGAGTGATCGTATACAGGCTTTAAGACCTTTTTACCCTGCTTTAGTAAAAATAGATGCTCGATTGCAAGGCCCAGATTATTTGCCCTTGGATGAAGAGGAGTAATCCCCACAGCCTTTCTCTCGACCCTATCCAGAGAGTGATAGTCATCAAAAGAAACGGTTCTTACCTTGTCTCTTCCCAGAAGAGCAGCGATATCCCTCACAAAGGTGCTCTTTCCAGCGCCGCTATCTCCAGCTATCCCAATAAAGACAGGATCCACACTCACCTTAAGCACCTCCCCACTTTGTCAGTGCTACCTCAAGAGCCTTGCTGCTTCTGGCACCTTCCTTTAGAGACCTGCCTTTTACCACGCATTCAATTGCATCTCTTACAGCCCTTGCCCCCATTCTGGTTCCCTCAGGGTGTCCGTGAACCCCGCCGCCATACTGAAACACGGCATTCTTCCCAAATATCCTAAATAGATCTGCCGTATGTCCTGGGTGAAGGCCTCCCGATGCCACAGAGAAAACGCTCTTCATATCACCCCAATTTTGATGTGGCAGATATGTCCTTACATTCACCTCTTCACTAGATCCAAGGGCTTCATGACACACCAGTACGTCGTCTCTGTCTCCTTCCATCTTACCTACTACAGTGCCAATATGAAGCTGATCCATACCCGCAAACCTTAATAGCTTTGATAAAACCAGCATATGAATTCCATGTCTCTTATTTCTTGCAAAACTTGCAAACATAGCTCGGTG
This sequence comes from Thermodesulfobium sp. 4217-1, assembly GCF_039822205.1. NCBI lineage: Bacteria > Pseudomonadati > Thermodesulfobiota > Thermodesulfobiia > Thermodesulfobiales > Thermodesulfobiaceae > Thermodesulfobium > Thermodesulfobium fumaratoxidans. The sequence goes on along the minus strand of NZ_JBAGBW010000002.1, from coordinate 1,897 downwards.
AGCGTGCAATATCAACCCACAGTTCGAATCCCTAAGACTCTGCACTCCTGCAAAACCTGTGGTCACCACATCTACCATCGCATACTTTCCGCCCTCTTTCTTCACAAGAGCCGTCCTTCTAAGCATCTCCTCAGTGGGAGCTGTAACGTTTGGCAGATACGCCTTCTTTTCGCCCGTCTCCTCTTCAGCGCGCCTAACCGCATCAAGAGAATACCTTACCCTCTCGTCAAAGTTAGAAAAGTCTTGATGGGTCAGGTTCTCATCGTCTTTTACCAGATCCAGGCCTCCAACGAGCGATTCATACACTACATTTGCCTGTTCTCTGGGATCTAAGCCAAGCTTTGGCTTGACAATTGTGCCTACTAATGGCCTATCCATTACACCTAATGCGCCTCTTACGCCATCTACTCCAAAGGCAGGTCCCTTTAAGTCATCTAAAAATTTTTGGGTAAGAACAATGTCTAATAGCCTCAGATTCTCTACCGCCCTCATTCCAAATACATTCCCTGCAACGCTACTCAAGAATTGCGGGATATTTCCAGCCTCGAAGAGAACCTCTGGATAGGCTATCCTTGCTACATTGCCCTCTATTGAATATACCCTTGCCCTTAGCTCGTCCCAGATGCTCTGTTTCATAGTGGCAAGATCTGTCCAGGTGCCTATAGATGACTCAGATGCCACGGCTCCGGCCGCCTCTTTTATATCCGTTCCCGCAGCAGGCTCCACATAAAAGGCCGCCAATACGTCGCTTTTCTTAGGGGTATAGCTTAAATCCAAAAAATTCGTATATTTTATATTCATTATTTCACCTCATTATTTTTATTTATCTAACTATTTTGACTCCTGAAGCCCTTTCCAATCGCTTAGAAATTTCTCAATGCCAATGTCGGTCAACGGATGCCTGAACATTGCCTCCAGAACCTTTGTGGGGACAGTAGCTATATGAGAGCCTGCTTTTGCAGACTCTATTACATGAATAGGATGCCTTATACTTGCTGCAATAATCCTGGTAGTTATTCCATATATCTTGAATATGTGCGCCAAGTCTCTTACAACTGCCATGCCGTCTTGAGATATGTCGTCTAACCTTCCCACAAAGGGGCTCACGAAGGTAGCCCCAGCCTTAGCCGCAAGGAGCCCCTGACTGGCAGAGAATACAAGTGTAACGTTCGTCTTAATGCCCTCCTTTGACAAAACGCTCACGGCCTTCAGGCCCTCTTCTGTCATTGGGATCTTTACAGCAGTATTTAGCTTCCAGGATGAATACTCCCTTGCCTCTTTTATCATCTGATCTGATTCGGTTCCTATAACCTCCACGCTGACAGGCTCCTTGACCAGCGAGCAGATCTCCTTTATGACTCCATTGATGTCCTTGCAGCCAGCCTTTGCAAGAAGTGATGGATTTGTGGTTACGCCGTCTACCACACCAGTGGGAGCCAACTTTCTAATTTCGTCAATTTTCGCAGTATCTAAAAAAATTTGCATTACACTCTCACCTCCAAAAATTTTTTAGGAGTGAAATCCAGGCCGACAATGTCATATAGCCTGAGATTAGACCCACAGAATAAAAACGCCCCTAAATTAAAGAAGCCAAAATCAATCTCGTCTGTCATTGTCAACCTCCTTTTATAAGTATGTCTGACAATATTATAATTAATTGTCAGACTTGTCAAGCATTTCTGACATAATAAAATATTAGCTTAAATAAGTAACTTTTAAATATTGTCAGACAATTTATAAATGCATTTCACCTTCATAGAGATCATAAATAACCAAAATTAAGCCAATAAAATAAAATATTGCAGATGTTTAGAGTGCCCCCAATTTTGCTATATATTTTTGCTAAGATAAAATCAACCAATATATTAAGCATTTTCCTATTTGACATCTTTTTATC